>JAEWQC010000102.1 GCA_023399355.1 Bacillota bacterium
ACGGCAGGCTTGCCCGGCGTCTTTTTCACCCGTTCCTCGAACTGCAGATGTATGAGTTCTTCTCTTGGATATTCCGCCTGCGTATCATTGAACGCGAACAGGTTCTGCTTCTTCTCCTCCCCGGACAGCATGTCTATCTCGTCCAGGCGCTGGTCAGGATTCTTCACGACCTGCACTGCTATGTTCAGGAAATGTCCGGCCATCCGTTCTATCGTTTCACACCTGAAAAGGCCGGCGTTATATTCCAGAATGCATCTGAGCCCGCCTGATTCAGCGTCCGGATATACATCCAGCTTGAAGTCCAGCTTGGACGTATTATGGCCGAATTCTACGTTTGACAGGGTTAGTTCGCCAAATTTTATATTGTTTACAGCTTCCATCTGATTATGAAAGATCAACATCGTATCAAACAACGGATTCCTGGACGGATCGAATCTGTCAGCCCTGTTTTCAATCATCCTGTCATAAGGATATTCCTGGTTTTCATAGGCATCCAACATGATAGCGCCAGCCGCTTTAAGAAATTCGACGAAGGGAACGCCCGTATCCATGTTTACTCTTAAGGGCAGAAAGTTATTGAACATTCCGACCACTCTTTCAATATCGGGATGCCTCCGTCCGGCAACCAAAGATCCTACAATGATGTCCTTCTGTCCGGTATACTTGTTCAAAAGAGTAAAATACACCGACAAAAGCAGATTGTTCAGCGTAAGTTTCTCCCGCTTTGCGATACTTTCCAGTTCCGCCGATAATTGTTCCGGTATGTTGAATCTTACACTGCCTCCTTTGAAGCTGCGTTTTTCAAGCCTTTTGTAATCCAGCGGCACATTCAGCACCGGTATTTCCCCGGAAAGTTTGTTCGTCCAATAGGCATCCTGTTCGACAATCCTGTCACTTGACAAAAAATCTTCCTGCCACGCGGAAAAGTCCTTGTACTGAACTGTCAGATCTGCCTGCTGTTTTCCGTCATAAAGCCCGGCAGCTTCTTCTATCAGTACAGCCAAAGAGATTCCATCTGAAACGATATGGTGTATATCCATTAACATCACATGACGGTCCGCCGACAGTTGAATCAGCTTAATCCGCATAAGAGGCGCCTTCTCCATATCAAACGGGTGAATCGATTCCAAAATAGTCTTGCTCAGCCTGTCAGGATCAGTCTCACAAAATTCAACGTTTAATTCCACATTACTGTTGATTTTCTGGACGATTTCCCCATCTACCATATGGAAGGAAGTCCTCAGAGCCTCATGCCTTTTTACCAGTTCCTTCATCGCTTCAACAAGCCTTCCTGTGTCAAGCTGCCCTCGAAGTTCAAGTGCGATGGGAATGTTATAAGCTGTATCGATGCCTTCTGCATATTGTTGTACAAACATCCTTTTCTGTGCGGAAGAAACGGGGTAAAACTCCCGTTCTCCGGCTGGCAGGATCGGCTTGAACGTTTTTTTGTCCGCAGAAGTGATATATCCGGCAAGTTGCCTGATTGTAGCGTTTTTGAATATCTCTCCCAACGGAACCACAACGCCCATCACTTTGCTTATCTTTGAAGCGAGTACTGTAGCTTTTAAAGAATGACCCCCAAGATCAAAAAAATTATCGTTCACGCCAATCCGGTCAACATTCAATACCTCTTTCCATATATGCTCCAGCGATTCTTCCGTCTCACTTGAGGGCGCCTCATATTCGACAGTGGATTCATTTACCTCTAAACAGTCTGAGAGTGCCTTCATATCCACCTTGCCCGTTGGTGTGACCGGTAGCTCTTCCAGAAAAGCGATCTGTGACGGTATCATGTAATAAGGTAGTTCTTTCGATAAATAGTCCCTTATTTGTCCTGCCTCCACCCCGGTTTCCGTAACAAGGTACGCACACAAAATCTTGTTGCCCGATTTATCTTCTTTCGCAGCTACTACAGCCTTCTTTACCTTTTCATGTTCAAGGAGCCGTGATTCGATCTCTCCAAGCTCGACACGGAAACCTCTCAATTTTATCTGCCCGTCCAGCCTGTCCATAAATTCCAGATTTCCATCCGGCAGCCATCTCGCAAGATCTCCTGTCTTGTATATAAAGCCTTTGTTTTTAAATGGGTGTTCCAAAAACCTTTCATGGTTTAATTGCTCCCTGTCCAGATATCCCTTCGCCAAACCGGCTCCAGCAATATACAATTCTCCGGGACATCCTGGAGGTACCAGCTTCAAGTCCCTGTCCAGAACATAAACCTCTGTATTTGCAATAGGTCTTCCTATCGGGATCGTTCCCAGACTGTCGTCAATTGATTTAATGGGATAATATGAAGCAAAAACTGTCGTTTCCGTAGGTCCGTACACATGGACAAGCTTATCCGTTCCAACAGCCTGCAAAGCCTTTCTTACATGCTGCACAGATACTCTTTCCCCTCCAAAGAGTACCTTTCTGACATTCTTAAGACATCCGGCATCCAGGTCCACCAGCGTATTGAAAAGTGCCGTTGTGATGAAAAATACTGTCACTCCCTCGCGCCTGATCAATTCGGTCAGTCTGGAAAAGTCCAGGAAGGTCTCCTTTCTAGTCAGAATCAGCTTTGCTCCGTTGAGCAGCGCTCCGAAAATATCAAACGTGGAGCCGTCAAAGGCATAGTTTGAAAGCTGTAGCAACACATCCTCAGCAGTGATTTTAATATAATTGGTTTCTCTTACCACCCTGCTCACATTGTAATGCGTCGTCAGGATCCCTTTCGGTGTCCCGGTGGAACCCGAAGTGTACATAACATAGGCGAGGTCATCGGATTCGTTGGTGCAATCCGGATTGTCCCCGGGATGTTTCGCCATTTCGATAGAATCCTTGTCCAGCAGGACAGCCTTCATTCCATATTCCGATTGGAAATGCTCAGCAGATTGGAAGACACTTTTAAATACAGGCTCCTGGGATACCAGCAGCAAAGCTTTGGCATCTTTGACCATAGCTGCCGTCCTGTCTCTTGGAAACTCCGGATCAAGCGGAAGATACGCTCCTCCGGCTTTCAATATGCCCAATATGCCAATCAGCATTTCAAATGAGCGTTCCATCATCAAGCCGACAATGGAATTCGCCCTCACACCTTCCTTCCGCAAAAACCAGGCCAGCCGGTTCGCCCTTTCATTCAGTTCTCCATAGGTCATTTCCACATCATCCAGTTTGAGCGCTGTTGCATCCGGACAACCAGCCGCCTGTTCTTCAAAAAGCGCCTGAAGGGTTTTATTCCTGGGGAAATCCGTTACAGTATCATTCCAGCGTCCAAGCAAAAGGTTTCTTTCAACTTCAGACAAAATATCAAGGTCTTTCAGTTTTTTCTCCGGCGCACCTGCAATTTCACCGAGGATCCTGATGTATTGTCCAGATAGCCTTTCTGCAACATCATGTCCGAACAGCTCGGAATTATAGATAAACTTGATCTGCATATCCTCAAAAGGCATAATGGCAAGTGTCAGATCGAAGTTCGTCTTCTCATGGCTCAAATATCCAGTTACCTGTATATGCCCTTTGGACTCCTTCAACTGCCTGTCCAGGGGATAATTTTCTACAGCGATGATGGAATCGAAAAGAGTATCACTGTTATTAACCTCACTATACTGCCTGATATCCGCAAGAGAAGAACTCTCGAACTCTTCCATCTCATTCAGCGCCGCACTGGCAGCTTTAAGCACACATAGGACCGAGTCGCCGGACTCCGATTTGATTCTCAGCGGAAGTGTATTGATCAATAATCCGACTATACTTTCTATCCCCTTGATTTTGCCGGTCCTGCCCGATACTGTAGTTCCGAATACCACATCACCGGAATTATTATATTTTTGAAGCAACAAACCCCATGCACAATAAAAAATAACTGCATTGGTTAAATCATTCCTTCTGGCAAGAACTCTGATTTGATCTGAAAGGTCTTTTTGCAGAGTTATTGTCAATTCACCCGTTTTCAGGACATCGGCTGATCCCCTTCTGCATCCCGGAAGAAGGGTTTTTGTGTCAAATCCCTGAAGATATCTCTCCCAGAATTCCTTCTGCTTTTTCTGATCCTGCCTCCTCTGCCATCTGATAAAATCCTTGATCTTATACTTCAGAACAGTGCTGCCGGGCACTTTACCATCTCTGATCCTGTTGTACGCTTCCAGGAATTCATTAATCAATATGCCGTTACTCCAACCATCATATAAAATGTGATGGTTGCTGATGATCATGGCATAATTTGCTTCAGCCATTTTGCAAAGCGTTATCCGCAAAGGCGCCACAGCGATGTCTATCCCATTATTCCGATCATCCGCTGCAGTTTTATTGAGTGCTTCCTGCTTTTCGTCCTCGGGACAGCCAGAATAATCAAGTTCACTTATCGGTATTTCATGCTCTTTCAATATAATCTGCACCGGCTGTTCAAGCTTGTCCCACCTGAATACGGTTCTGAGCGGCTCATTCATTTGTACGACATGCTCCCACGCGTCTATAAACACCTGCATGTCAATAACACCTGTCAAATTCAATATCAGCTGCTCAAAATACTGTCCGTTTCCAGGGTCTTTAAGATACTGGAACAGCATGCTTTCCTGCATGGATGTTAAAGGAAGAATGTCACTTATATTCGACTTTCCTGCCGCATCTGCACTATTATTCATTTTTCATACCTCCAGAATAGCTAAATAATTAAATAGGAGTCAGGCTATAAAATCCCAATGTCAATATATCTGTGTAACATCCTTTTTTGTATTGCCGGTGTCAACACCATTCCTGGGGATTTTTTTCAGATCAATTCCCAGAAATTCGGCCTGCCCTTTCATTTTCAGCACTCTGAAAGCCAGCTTGCCCATTGTCTCTTCTCCGAACATGCTCCGGCTGAACGTTGCCAGATCCATCATCCTGGCTCTGTGTTCATCGTTGATGGTACTCTCGTCCAATCCATGGTCCATTACATAGAACAATACATCCCTGTATTCGTCCAACAGCCGGATCATCTCTTCCCTGGTAAGCTGCTTCTTGTGAGCCGCCTGATCCAGCTCCAACTGCTCAATAGTATCGTAGTTATTCCGCAGGCCTGATGCGTATAGCTTGATATAGGAATCACAGTCATATCTGCACATGGATATGTAATCCAGAAGGTATAATAACTCGCAGTTCGTATTAAGGCTTTTGAATTGCTTGAAGGAAATTCCAAGCTCCTCCAATGCATGAAAGCTATAGCTGGGATCATATTCCACAAAACACAAGGGAGACATAGCCGTCGGATATTCGGATTTTAACAGCTCCTCCTGGTTGTAGTTGTAGATACTGTCCTTGTATTCCTCTCCAAGCGCTTTGTCGATCAGATCATGGACTTTCCCGAAAGGCTTGATGCCGTTTCTCATCCTCTGTTTTACCTGTTCGCCTTCATTTATCACACCGAAGCCGCCCTGGGCGCTATCCATGCCATCTACCACCAGCGGGATCCCCAGCTTCATAGCGAGCTTGACTCCCACCCATTTTGTAAAGTAGCCGCATATCTGGCATCCGACCCATTCGGTCAGGCCATATTCGTGTCCATGTTCGAGTGAATATGCCATACCCCTGTTGAATACATTCTCCTGTATAAAGAACTTGATCGCATGTACATTTAATTTTTTAACGATCTCCTCCATGTTCTTCTTCGCCACATCTGTGACAAAAGGCTGAATCATGCTGTATGCGAGAACGTTCATTTTATACTTGTTTTTCAGCAAATTCAGCACATAGGTGCTGTCCTTTCCGCCACTGAAATATACAAGTACATCAAAAGTTCTTTTCTGTTTTTTTACATTTTCGAAAATGCTCAGCATCCTGCTTTCGAGGAGTGCCGCATTTTGTTGAACCATTGCCGGTGTTACATGGTTACTGATCTGACAGAATACGCAAAGTCCGTCGCTCCCTATGGTGACCTCCGGTACCTTTGAGTGCAGTATGCATTTTTTACAGATGACTTTTTCTGTTCCCATAATAATAAATCCCTTCTTAAAATATTGATCTTGTCCCTTACGGGACTTCAATGGCTTATCGTCTTTTTTGTCCTTTACTCACCGTATTTCAAATTCACTTACAAGCTGGTCAAGCTCTTCCTGCGAGAATTTGACCAGATCGAAGTCGGAAGGCGTATGTTCCATGCAACTCTTTGAAACACAGTATCGTAAGATTTCCTTTAAATGATCGAAGAACTTTTGTGATAAAATACGAATGGTATCATTCTTAAACTTTAATTTGCTGTATGTGTAATTTACATTTAGCCTTTTATTTAAAGTGAGTAAATTGATATCGATCAGCGCTGTCATGTGATTCAAGCCGCTGCACTCGCTCCCGGAGTCTTCCCCGGCGATGCTGAACAGATGGCTTTGGGATAGATTGTCCGCTTCTCCCAGATAGTTGAACCTGATATGTTTTTTATGACTGCCCGGCAGAGCAAGCGTAAGGTACTTTAACATGCCGTATCCCACACCTCTGTCGGGAACATTCCTCAACTGCTCTTTCACAGCCTTGATATGCGTTGAAAGCTCCTGCCCGCATTTTTTCAGTACAACCGGGTACATACTGGTGAACCAGCCTACTGTCCTGGATACATCGACATCTTCGAACAGTTCCTCCCGCCCGTGCCCTTCGAGTTCGATAACAACCTCACTGCCCCCGGACAAATCACCGATAGCAAGTACCAGTGCAGCAAGCATCAGTTCCTGGGGCTCAGTGCCGAACGACCTGTTTGCATCGCACAGCAGCAGCTGTGTCTCATCCTCGTCGAGATCTTCCGTGAAATTCATGCTATTGCCAATAGAATCGTCCTGCGAGTCCTCATCGGCAGGGAAAATGAAAGGATGGTCTGTTATCCGGTTCCAGTATTCCAACTGTCCGATCGCTTTTTCTTTTGCGTACTCTTGTGTCCTCTGCGCCCACATCAGCATGGAGTGGCTTTTATCTGTCAGGATGGATATCCCGTCTTCTCCATTCTGCCCGTACAATCTTGCAAAATCCTCAAGCAACACTCTCCATGAAATACCATCGATGACTAAATGATGGGCCGTAAAAAGAATTCTTCTGCCCCTTATGCCCAAATTGAAAATACATGCTTTAATGGGAACCTTACTGCCCATATCAAGACTGGATTTCAGCTCCCCGCCCATCTGTCTGATCTGTTGATCCTGTTCCGCACACCCAAAACCGGATAAGTCAAACGTCTCCACTTTATTGGCTATTTCCAGAAAACTGTTGTTGTAAAACATTTCTCCGGTTTCGATATCATAGTTCAGACGAAGGGAGTCATGATGCCTTACTAACTTATCCAGGATCGACCCCAGTTCAACGGCAGATATCTCACGTTTGAAATCCAATAAGACTGACTGGTTGTAATGATTTGCATCTTGAAAGTTCTGTGAGAAAAACCATGCCATGACAGGGGTAGGTTTGAAAGAGCCTTCGCATAACGTGTTGTCAGCCTGGTCTCCTAGATTTTCAATACACGCAGCCATTTCCTCAATCACCGGGTTGGACAGAATGTCCCGCACCTTTATCTTCAGACCGGTTTCATTGAGTTTTGCTGCAAGCTGAATGGCTTTTATGGAATCTCCGCCGTGATATATGAAATTGTCCCTCATGCCCATATCCGGCTTGTTCAGAATTTGAGCAACCGCCTCCAGAAGCTTTCCCTCCCTGTCGTTCCCGGGGGCTGCATAGTCGGCAGTGCTGCTTTCCTGCCTGACAGGCGCCGGCAGCAAACTCCTGTTTACCTTGCCATTTTTCGTCAAAGGAATTTCATCCATCGTGATGAAATGTACAGGTACCATATATTCAGGCAATCGCTTTGAAAGATATTCCCGAAGACTGCCGATACTTATATCGCCGTCAGGAACGATATAAGCACAAAGGTATTTAGCCCCGCCGGATTCCTCCCTGTCGATTACTACAGCATTGCTTATTGAGCCGTAGTCCGATAGTTGCCTTTCAATTTCTCCCAGTTCGATACGGTATCCACGGATCTTGATCTGCTGGTCGGCTCTTCCGCAGTATTCCATCCTGCCGTTATCAAGAAATCTTGCAAGATCGCCCGTCCTGTACATTTTATGTCCCGGTTTGTAAGGGTTATCTACAAACCTGTCCGCAGTCAGATCTATTTTATTTATATACCCTCTTGCGACCCCGTCCCCTGAGATATACATCTCTCCCATATATCCCGTCGGAAGCGGCTTCAGGTCCTTATCAAGTATATAGATCTGCACATTATCCGCCGGAACTCCAATAGGAACTGAAGCCGAGGTATCCCTGCAGGTATCGTACCTGTGAATCATACAACCTACTACAGTTTCGGTCGGTCCATATTCATTGTATATTTCGATATTCCCCCCGAAGCTCCGGTGAATTTCACTTGCCAGGCTTACCTTCAAATCCTCTCCGCCGACAATGAATCTTTTTATGGAGGAATCGTTGTTGTCCAGTTCTTTTAAAAGGGAAAGATGAGATGGCGTCAGCTTTACAACACTGACCTTTTTCTCTTTCATGATTCTAAACAGCACATATTCCTGTCCGTCATCGCGGTAAATATAAATGCTGTTTCCGCCTATCAACGGTGTAAATACCGATGTGACAGTCAGGTCAAATGACAGGGAGGAATATAGGGCAAAAGCATCCTCCTTATCCCTGACGTACATTTTTCTTGCCCACCATATGTAATTTACAAGGCCCCTATGTTCAATCATCACGCCTTTGGGTTTCCCTGTGGAACCGGAGGTGTAAATAACATAAACGAGATCGCGTGGTCCATTCACCGGCACCGGATCAGCATCTTCTCCGGAATAAAGTTTTCCGTCGTCCAGATCGATGATATCTCCTTCAAAACCGGATTCATGCCCCGAACTGCAGTTGGTAAGAAGAATGCTGCATCCGGAGTCCTCCAGCATATATGCAGTCCTGTCGGCAGGGTAGTCCGGATCAATAGGCAGGTATGCACCGCCGGACTTAATGATTGCAAGGATACCAACCACAGCCTCAACGGAATGTGTCACCATCAAACCGACAATCGTATCACGGGAAACCCCTTTATTCCTTAACCTTATGGCAAGCTGGTTGGATCTTTTATTCAACTGCGCATATGTCAATTTTGTATCATTAAAATAAACGGCGGCATGATCAGGAGTTCTTTGAACCTGCTGCTCAAAAAGCCGGATGATTGTGTCTTCCTTCGGATAATCCGTTTGCGTTAGGTTGAAATCAGTGATCTGGCTGTTTTTTTCAGATGGCGTTAGGGCATCCAATCCACAAATAGTGACAAATGGATTCCTGACTACCTGTTCTGCAAGGTTAGACATACATGCGAGCATGCTATCAATTTGTGCTTGTGAAAAATCCGCCACATGATAATTGAAATCAAGTGTCAGATTGCCTTTGTCGGTCCAATCCTTTATAACCAGTTCCAATGAGTATAATTGGTTTCCGTTGTAAAGTTCCATGTTCTCAACAGAGAAGCCGCCCATTTCTTGATTCAGACTGGTATTGTAATAATTGACACATATCTGGAACAGGCTGTCATAGCCTCTTCTCTTCAATTCTATATCCTGTACCAGTAAATCGTATGGGTATTTCTGGTGAAAATAGTAGTTCAGCAACTCCGTGTTTACCTTTTTCATCATTTCCAGCACCGTACTCCCGTCCTCCATCTGAAATCTGAAGGGCATGGTACTCGTGAACATCCCGAAGATGCTTTTCTCCCTTTTCGTCGATCTGTTCAATACTGGTGTCCCTATCACTAAGTCACTGTGCTGGGTTATCTTATATAAATATATTAAAAACAAGGTGACAAAAAACGTATTGATGGAGCACTTGTTTTCAGAAACAAATTCCTTAATCTTTAGAGACAGCCCGCATTCAAGTTCACTGGTCTTCCTTCTTCCTGCAAGCATGCCTGCATTGTTGGGGAGGACCGGTTCCGGTAGCTCTTCGAATAAATCGGCCCAGAATGCCCTGCTCTTTATGAATCTGTCAGAATTCAAATACTTCTGCTCGCTGGCAATGTATTCAACATAGGAATATTCCACGTCCTCATGGATATCCTCACCTTTTAAAAGCTTTTCATAGATCCCGTAAATCTGTTCAGATGTAATTTTTACAGACCATCCATCCGAAATAATGTGATGAAACCTGATTAATACGCCCATATCATTGTCATTTATTTTAAATAGGGCAATATAATATAAATTACTTTTAATCAGATTGAACTTTTTCTTGATTTCTTTATCTGCCCATGCATTAAACTCCATTTCCGGATTCTCACACAAGCTGAAATCATAAAGATCAATTTTCCTTCCATCATATTCGCTGATGCTTTGAAGAACTTCTCCATTCTGTTCGTGAAGCTGCAGCCTGATCCCTTCGTTCTTTTTAATAAATATTCTTATGGCATGATCCATAAGCGTCAGGTCAGCCTTACCTTTGATTCTCGACGTTCCTCCAATATTGTACAAGGATGTCTCAGGATACAGTTTTTCCATGTACCAGATTCTCCTTTGAGGATGCGTCAGAGGTAAAAAGAGCACATCATTATTAAGTTGAAAAGTGTCCTGTTTATCAATGCTTTCCAAAATAATACCTCGTTAATAAAAATTACAAACTTGTCAGGAACACAGTAGCGTTGAATTGATAATTTCCACGATGGATCTGGAATGTTCATTAATGAAAAAATGTCCACCTTGAAATTCATATATTTTGCAGGTCTTTTCCGTATAGGCTTGCCATTGGGATAACTCGCCCTGTTCTATTTCGGAATCATCGATACCGCTGAACACTGTAATGCCGCAATCGAACTTCCCGGTGCCATGGTCGTAGGTATAACCGTCAAGAATCCTGTAGTCTGCCTTTAAAATAGGGATGAACAGCTCCAAAAGTTCATCGCTTTCCATCAATTCTTTAGAAGTGCCCCCGAGCTTGAAAATTTCATTTGTAAACTCTTCATCAGGCAAAGTATGTATGGCTTCTTCCTCTTTTTTTATATGAGGAGGGTATCTGCCTGAAAAAAAAGCATGAATTGGAGCCCTGTGCTCTGATTGTTTCAACTTATGCAGTAATTCGACTGCGAGCAAGCTTCCCATACTATGCCCGAATATGGCATAGTCACTATCATCCAATCCTTCGTTTACACAACGGTATATATCTTCGACCGCTTCCTCGAATGAACCGTATAATGGCTCAGAAAACCTTTTTCCTCTTCCCGCAAGTTCAATTGGATACAACTCAATTGAGTGATGCAGATGTTTCTTCCATGTGTTGTACACCATTGCCGAACCGCCTGCATAGGGCAGGCAAAATAATTTTTTATTCATTAGTCAGTAATAACCTCTTAAGTGTGACTTGATAAAGCCTGCCAAAATATTTCATTTAGACACATATATATTTATATTTTACTCCAATAGTTAGAATGGTCAAATTTCCCCAGTAATTTTATGTACAATTTTGTCTATAATTGTCATAACTTCAGCTTTTAAGTTAATTTTGAATGGGAAATATCACGGGAAATAAAAGTATTAATTTTGAATTTATGACACTTGATAGGATTACGCCTTCAAATATCTCTTGGATTTGATCATGATATTCTTCAATAAACCACTATCCGGTAAAGAGATAATATGTCATCGGCAGAGACTTTTTCGAGGATATTCAGTATAATCTATTATAACGAATCGGTACCTGCCGCTTGCGGAAAGTGAGGTCTCTTTTGCATCGTTACAAAATAAATTGTTGGAGATAATAGAATGAAACTAAATAAGAAAGACCTGATAATTTTGATAGCTCCCTTTGTCCTCCTTGCAATCATATATCCTTTTCTCCCTGCCAGGATTCCAAGACAATTTCATTTAAACGGACAGCCCCCGTCATATATGGCAAAAGAATTCATCTTCCTGATTGGTATCGTACCTTACATTATTTATGTGAAATATCGCTCAAATAAAAAATAGCTTGTCATTTCCCATCTCGATATCGTTGACCTGTCCCTTTTAATATGTTATTGTGACAGCATTAACGGTTTCGTTTGAAAAGAGGTTGCTATCATGGGGAAAATACTTGTTCTGGCTGAGAAACCCTCTGTCGGAAGGGATCTGGCAAAGGTGCTGAACTGTAATCAAGGCGGCAGCGGTTGCCTGATGGGAAATAAATATATCGTCACCTGGGCGCTCGGCCATCTCGTCACACTTGCAGATCCTGAAGCATATGGTGAAAAATACAAGACATGGAATCTTGAAACATTGCCAATGCTCCCGAATAAAATGGAGCTGGTTGTTATCAAGGAAACATCAAAACAATTCGGTATTGTAAAAAGCCTGTTAAAAAGACCGGATGTTGACGAGCTGGTTATCGCAACGGATTCGGGGCGCGAAGGTGAACTGGTCGCAAGGTGGATCCTCATGAAAGCAGGCTTTGGCAAGCCCATCAAACGTTTATGGATCTCCTCCCAGACAGACAAGGCAATCAAGGAAGGCTTTAATAACCTGAAGCCCGGCCGTGAATATGACAATTTGTACAAATCTGCGGAGTGCAGGGCTGAAGCCGACTGGCTCATCGGTCTGAATGTAACAAGGGCGCTGACCTGCAAGCACAATGCGCAGCTATCGGCTGGCAGGGTACAAACACCGACACTGGCTATGATAGTAGAAAGAGAAAATGAAATCAGACGGTTTGTCCCGAAAGATTATTGGTCCATCAGCGCTGGCGTGAATGGATTTACATTGCAGTGGCAGGACAAGGCCGACGGACAGACCCGGATTTTCAACCGGCAGCAGGCTGAAGATCTTTTGACTAAGCTAAAGGGACAAGACGGCAATGTCATTGAAGTGAAAAAAGAGGCAAAGGAAGAGCAGCCGCCTTTGGCATACGACCTGACGGAATTGCAGCGTGATGCCAACCGCAAGTACAGTTATTCCGCAAAACAAACCCTCGGCATCATGCAAAAGCTCTATGAGACCCACAAGATTGTCACCTATCCGAGAACCGATTCACGGCATATTACAGAGGATATCGTTCCGACACTGCCGGATCGCCTGAAGAGCATCTCCACAGGTCCTTATGCCGAAGCTGTCAAAGCGCTGCTGAGAAGCAGGATCAAGACGACCAAAAGGCTGGTGGACGGCAGCAAGGTCACGGACCACCACGCCATTATCCCGACGGAGAAGCCTGTAATTCTGGGTGATTTGGACCGTGAAGAACGGAATATCTTCGATCTCATCGCCAAGCGTTTTATTGCAGTACTTAGCCCGTCTTTCGAATATGAGCAGACTACGGTAAAAGTAGATGTAAAAGGAGAACTGTTCTACGCGAAAGGAAAAATTGTGAAGTCAAAGGGCTGGAAGGCTGTATATGATGGGCAGCCAAGCGAAGATGCAGCATCTGATGGAGAGCAGGATCAGAACCTGCCGGATGTTAAAAAAGGAGATAAGCTAAAGCTCAATTCTGTTCAATTGACCAATGGAAAGACAAAACCACCTGCCCGTTATACGGAAGCAACATTGCTGACTGCAATGGAACACCCCGGCAAATTCATTGAAAATGACGCGCTGCGTGAAGCGATGGACAAAACCAGCGGCTTGGGGACTCCTGCTACCAGAGCGGATATCATAGAAAAATTGTTCAACTCCTTTTGTATGGAGAGGAGAGGGAAAGAGATACATCCTACTTCAAAGGGAATACAACTTGTCGATATCGTCCCCTCCGACCTGAAATCACCCGAGCTCACTGCCAAGTGGGAGCAGCGGCTTACTTTGATCAGCAGGGGAAAGTCAAATCCCAATGAATTCGTTACCGAAATGAAGGGCTATGCCTCAAAGCTGGTTTCAAATGTTATTGCCAGCGCAGACACCTATAAACATGATAATATGACAAGGGAAAAATGCCCGGATTGCGGAAAATATCTACTCGAAGTTAACGGTAAAAAGGGTAAAATGCTTGTCTGCCAGGACAGGGAATGCGGCTATCGCAAGGGCTTGTCCATGGTCTCCAACGCACGCTGTCCGCAATGCCACAAGAAAATGGAAATCAAGGGCGAGGGTGAGAACAAAGGTTTTTTCTGCACCTGCGGCTACCGTGAAAAACTGGAAGCCTTCAATAAGAGAAAAGGCGATCATGTAGACAAAAAAGAGGTGGGCAAATTCCTCAACCAGCAGGAAGACGAAGGCATTAATTCTGCGCTGGCCGATGCATTGGCCAAGTGGAAGAAATAACATTTTTTATATTATCCCATCTTGCCTGCAAAGTTTGCCTCTCGCCCATGCAGGGCAGGATATGTGACCATTACCTGAAAATTAAATCAGTACCCGCCGCCCTGGCTTTTTGCCGAAGTAAAAGAACCTATGGAAATAGGGGACATTTTAGCCCGTTGTAACGCATTGTTTCAAAGAAAATGTTTCGATCGTAGAAACATTTTCTTACCGTTGCTGCATTTCAACGAGGCAGGAGCTTCGTTATAAAGCCTCCTGTGGCGAATTGCTGCAGGAGGCTTTGATAGTTGATCGGGCTGAGCCGCACCGTTCTGTTGTTCCTCTAAATCTTTTGTTCTCCAAGAGTCACTGTCAATGTCAATGTCTTCCCATCTCTATAAACCTCAATTGCCACTTTATCTCCAGGTTTGTGCTTATCTTTCTGCTCATCCAGGCCACTGAATGTCTTCACTACATTTCCGTCAAATTTCGTAATAATATCATCCGGCTTAATTCCGGCTTTTTCCGCAGGTCCATAGGTTGTTACATCAGCAACAAGGAGCCCGGCTGGCACATTATTTCTGGCTGCCACATCTGATGTAAAGCGTTGGTCGATGGACAAGCCCAGAAGCGGTCTGCCTTTAACATACTTGTAATTAATCAGGTCCTGCGCAATCTGTTTGGCACTGTTGATCGGGATTGCAAAGCCAAGTCCTTCATATCCGGTTGCTGCTATTTTTATACTGTTGATACCGATTACCTGCCCGATTGAGTTGCACAATGCACCACCACTATTGCCGGGGTTGATTGCTGCATCAGTTTGTATCAGATGCAGATCCTTCCCGTCTTCTGTCTCGAGCGTCCTGTTCAGGCCGCTAATGATCCCTGCCGTCACAGAACCCATATAATCAAGTCCGCCCGGATTTCCTATCGCTACGGCCAATTCTCCTGTTTTCAGTTTATCAGAGTCTCCCAGTTCTGCTTTTGTTAAGCCGGTTGCCACAATTTTCAGAACTGCCAGATCACTATCAGCATCACGGCCAACTAATGTCGCAGCATAGGATTTGTCCAGCTGGTTCGGCAGAATGACTTCTATTTTAGCACCATTGCTTATCGTGTTGGTACCGGCGTCCATTGCTCCTTCAACAACATGGTTGTTTGTCAAAATATACCCGTCTTCACTTATGATAATTCCGGAACCTTCACCCACTCCTTCTCCTGAACTGAAGAAGAAATCATTCTGCTGCGGAGCTGTTGTAACTTTAATGCCTACTACCGACGGACTCACTTTTTCGGCAATCGCAGTCACAGGTGAACTGCTTTGTTCGATCGTTACATTTTTATACGCCGCAACTCCTGTCACATTCGGCCCCGAAATGTCTGAAGCAGCCACTGTAGTGCCGCCGGTTGAAAATCCAAATGCCGACGGAACAATCGAAAATGCTGCGAAAACAGACCCTGCTCCAAGCATTGAGCTGATAAGCGCGATAAGTACCAGTTGAACCGGACTGTTCCTTTTCCCGGATGAGTGTTTTCTCACCTGTCTGTATCCCGGGGTTCTCTTTTTATCTGTCTGCGTCTCTTCCTCTTGTTTATACGTCCGGGTTTCTTCCTCTTGCTTATTTGTCCGGGTCTCTTCCTCCAGTTTATACGTCCGGGTTTCTTCCTCTTGTTTATTTGTCCGGGCCTCTTCCTCCTGTTTATCTGTCTGGCTCACTTCATAAGCCTCCTTTGAAATATCCAATTCATTATCATTTCTGTAATTGTCCATAATAAATTCTCCTTTCCAGCTTTGCCTGAGCACTTGTTTCTGTTGATATTTCTATTCTAATCTCCGAAATTGAACGAATTGTGAAAAAACTGTAACGAACTGTGAAAAAACTGTTAAGTTTAAAAACTATGAAAAAGAACAAACTATTTTTGATTAAGATTGAGTTGGGTACTGTCATATTATTTGAAATTTGTTACTTTGAAAGGCGGTTTACGGTAAATCTATTTCAGCTGGGAGTGACAGTATTGAAACATAAGATTTTTTTCGTCCTGTTAATTATAGTAACATTGATATTGCTTATACCCTTGAGACCGGTTTTCACCGGTTCCAATGAATTGCCCCCACAATCGGACATACAAATGCCGTTTGGAAATGATTTCGTAATGCCAGGCAGCACATCCTACAACTGGTATATCAAATCCTATGCCATGAGATACGGAAATAAATCCGCATTAGCCAGAATAATGAACGATGTTGATAAATATTCCGGCCAGATCGGCAGAAACACATATACTGACAATTTGAGACTATATAAAACCGTCAGCTATTATATAAGTAAAATAGGATCTGTCGATATGCAGACCCATTACTTCAGAAATAAGCTTAACCTGGCTCCCAATACGCTGGAGGAATTACACCTGCTAAATCAAAGGATGCCTCCTGAAAGACGCTGGAAGTTGGTGCCGTTGAAAGGCTCCCTATTCCACCTGCAGGGACCGGATGGGATATACAACCTTAAGTTTGTATCCCCTGATAAATTTTGCGAAGCGGTCTACAATAGACAAGGCATTCTTCTTACTGAAAAAAACGATCCGATTAATATGGGTACCTTTAATTATGCAGCAGGAATGCAGCAAAAGAATGCTCACGAAAAATATGATGTTACCCCATACCTGAAATGGGGTAACAGCCCTGATTCACCGCAAAAAGGCCGAAATGCGATTCAAAAGGGAGTAAACGCAGCCTATTTTCTGTATAATCAGAATATCTCTGATGTGCATGCTTTCCGGCACAAATTTACTTGATAAATATTTTCAACACCTTCGTTTTTTCCGAATCTGAAGGTATAAGAACTTCATTTTTTTTCTTCAGCATTTTTTCTTCTTTGGATGTCCACAAGGGTACATCTACATCCAATCCGCTGCATAATAGAACAAGAGCATCTATAAACTCTTCCGACGTCTCGTGTACCAGATTGTGCGACTCCAGCTTTTTAGAGATATTGTTCTCAAGCAACTCAACAATTAGCGTTTTCATAAAAAATATTCTCCACTCTTCGTCATCACTTCATAACAGGATTAAAACGTTTACCCAAAGGCTGCATGACCGCTTCCACAAATATCACAAATACCACCGTGACTGACCATGCTCCAGGTAACAAAAATGACAAACTGCTCCACAAAGCCATTACTGCGATTGATAATCCTTTAAATTTCCTTGCATTTGACAGATTCCTCTTTGGTGTATTTTTATGGGTCACCGGGGCAAACACCATCGTAATAATTAATGAGGCCAGCAAAAATGCAGACTTTACAATCCAATCCATTTCTATCAGCTGACCGCAAAAGACAGGAACCGCAAATCCTATAAAAGATATCAGAAGGCAACCCCAGTAAGATCCGGCATGATATCCGCCGGTCAGCATCCTTATTGTACAATAAACAATCATGGATACCAAATAATATCCGGCTAATGAAAAAATGGCAAAAACAAATAAGTAAATCAATGATTTTGACAATTCATTCAGTAATACCTCAAGTCCAAATCTGCGCGAGCGGATCTGCGCCTCATTAAGTTCCGGGTTATGCTCCTTGATCTTGGATAACAGCACATTTACCACTGCTTGCATTTAAACCCTCCTTTGCATTGAAAGAAACGATGAACTCCGTCTTTCCCTGTTTACTACTGACACTGATCGTCCCTTTATTCTTCTGTGTAATCTGCCTGACAATAAACAGACCCAATCCATGTTCTTCACTGTCTGATTTTGATGTCACTCCCTTTTCAAAGATATTATTAATCATCATTTGTGGGATCTCGGGACCATTATTGATTATCTTGAGTAAAAATTTATTTTGCTCTGTATCTGTAATTATCCGGATTTTCTTGTCATAACTCTCGGGCAACGGCTGAAGGCATTCTATCGCATTATTCAGGATATTCCCAAGGATACCTGCAATATCACTCTCGTCCGCATCTGCCATTGAAAACTGTGTGCAGATATCAACACAAAGTTCTATCTCCTTTTCAAAACAAGTATGGCTCTTGATGGCCAGAAGCCCGTCAATATAATCATTTCCTGTCTCATAAAATTTATAGGACAATGCCAGGTCGGAGGAAAGCCTTTTAACATAATTGTCAATGGACTCCAACGCATTCGATTTCCCAAGCTTGCATATGGCATAAATTGTTTGCATGTGATTCATGAAATCGTGTTTTTCTCTCCGAATGACATTTATTACGTCTTCCAGATTCTTTACATATTCATCAAGGATCTTTTTCTTGTTAACGACCATCAACATCTGCTCACGTTCTTTGATGTCAAAGATGGATAAAATAAGAGTAAGTACATATAAAGCGACAAGCATAATGTTATATAATGCCTTATCCTGCACCTCACTAATGCTTATGTTGATACTCGCGATAAAAAGTGCCATGAGCAGAAGTTGAAGAACCGCAAACATATATTGGCTGTTATTGGATTTAGAAATACTGATTTTAAGCCTGTCGCTACCGTATTTATATAATATTAAGATCGCTACTATCTGAATAGATTTTGATGTCCATGCGAACAAAGGATAATATACCGGATGGTTTAACAGTTCGTTTAAACTTATTCTTAAAATAGCTACATAAATTACTGAAACAATCGTATCAATAATGGCAATAAATAAAAAGGCAATGAAAATAATGACTGCTGCATTATAAACATTTGTCTTCGTAATAAAGCTGAGCAGAAAAATAGTCGCAAGAACAACCCCGACGCTATATATACCCAGAGGTAGATATGAAGTTATCCAGTAAGTTAATATGACATAGAAGGTGATAAAAATGACGCATTTTAGTTTATTGGTTTGGATAAAGTCTCTATTAGCCGATAACTTAACATAAAAAGCCATGTAAATCAAAGACTCAATACTTGTTAAAGCTATGTCATTAATAAATCTAAAATTCATAACAAGAACCTCAAGTAAGCTGGGGGGATATCCCCCCCACGCTTATCTGACTATCTCCTCCGGGCATTCAGGTTGGTAAGAAAAGAACCCTGACCAAGCACATGCACAGGTATCTGCAGCAGCATACGATGTAAATGATAATGTCCGAAAAAACCACTGAACAAATTTCTTCATACACAGAACACCCTTTCTTTAATTAGTAACTATATCATATCGTATTGTGTATGAAAATATCGTCGAATCATGGTATCATTTACAAATAATATTATTTTATGCCGGGTAATATCACAAATAGTTCTATTAACTCAATTACAGTCATTTTTTAAAAAGTCCTGTAAAATCAAATGTCGAAAAATAATCGTCCGGAGTCTCGGCACGACGAATCAATTCCGTATTTCCGTCCGTTTTGAGCAGAACCTCTGCAGAACGTAGTTTGCCGTTATAGTTGTAACCCATGGAATAGCCGTGAGCACCCGTATCATGGATCACCAGCAGATCTCCGATGTCGATTTTTGGCAGATTTCTATCAATCGCAAATTTATCATTATTCTCGCATAAACCTCCGGTGACGTCGTACATATGATCGCAGGGCTCCTTTTCCTTACCCATTACTGTAATATGATGGTATGCTCCGTACATTGCCGGACGCATCAGATTGGCCGCACAGGCATCAAGACCGATATATTCCTTATGAATATGCTTTTCATGGATTGCAGTTGCAACAAGGCAGCCAAACGGAGCCATTACAAATCTTCCAAGTTCGGTAAATATCGAAACATCACCCATGCCCGCAGGTACCAGGATCTCCTCAAAAGCCTTCCGAACCCCCCGACCGACACTTTCAATATCCGGTTCCGGTTGCTCCGGGCGATAAGCGATGCCTATTCCCCCGGAAAGGTTTATGAAGGAAATATGCGCTCCCGTTTCACGCTGCAGTTCGACTGCGACCTCGAAAAGGGTCCTTGCAAGCACCGGATAGTATTCATTCGCTACTGTATTACTGGCCAGGAACGCATGGATGCCAAAGTGTTTGACTCCCTTATTCATAAGCTTCCTGAAACCTTCCGTCATCTGTGGACGGGTGAATCCATACTTTGCCTGCTGTGGGTTGTCCATAATCTGGTTGTCGATGATAAAAGCTCCGCCAGGGTTATATCTGCAGCTTATTGTTTCCGGAATGCCTGCGATTTTCTCCAAAAACTCGATATGCGTGATATCATCCAGATTTATGGTGGCTTTCAGTTTGCTGGCAAGAGCGAAGTCCTGCTTTGGTGTGACATTAGATGAAAACATGATTTCATCCCCCTTGAGACCCACTGCATCCGACATCAGCAATTCTGTATAGGACGAGCAGTCCGCGCCGCAGCCCTCTTCTCTCAATATTTTGAGAATCGATGGATTTGGCGTCGCCTTCACTGCAAAATACTCCTTAAAGCCTTTGTTCCAGGAAAATGCCTGTTTGAGCCTCCTGACGTTTGCACGTATCCCCTTTTCATCGTATAAGTAAAAAGGGGTTGGGTATTTTTCTACGATCTCCTTGAGGTGTTCCAGTTCTACAAATGTCTTTTTCATATGCGTTTACTTCCCTTCGTCATTTCTATAAATTTGATTTCGTTTTTTAAAGAATCCTTTAATAAATCAATCAGGTTTTTCTTTCTGGAGTACAGGCAGGTGGAATTTGAACCGTCCTCCACATCTCCTGTCAGAACATTGGAGGAATCTGCAATCAGCCTGATCTGCTGTCTGGATTTCTCGGCAAGGTAGACGGTTGCTACGTTCAGATCAATGGGCTCATCTGTAATCAGGACAACCTTGATTCCCCTGTCCATGCCACATCTGATTTCCGGTAAAATAACTTCTATTATATGCCTGGACGCTGATATATACACACGTTCTTTCGCATCCTGCACCATATTTCTCATTTTATCATAAATATGCTCCCTGCCTTTTATAGTGATGTAGGCCTCTGTCTCCTCCCGTTTCCCGGGTATGGAACTGAGCAGGTCTTCAACCGTTTCGCGGAGCTTCCTGATCTTGTTGTCGCAAAACTCCTGAGCAGGTACAGGTGTATATCTTGTCGCCGCTCCTTCTATTACAAAGGCAGCTCCCTTTTCAACAAGCGCCGCAAGCGATGTATAAGTATTAGAACGTGAGATGCCAGTCCTTTTCGCCACCTCATACCCATTCATATCGTTCTCGGATAGCAGTGTCAGGTATATTGCAGCTTCCTGCCTGGTGAGATTGAATTGTGTCAACATCTCAACAGCATCCATCTATATTCACCCCAATCATCATCGTCAATTTATCATTAGTGTTCCTTTTTAGTAATACTATAATACAAAATTTTCTGACTGTCAAGGGATGTTGTTATTTTCCGACAGCTCGTAATACAATTGTTACTCAATCTTCATATAACTGTATAAATTAATTTCCATTTTCTGTGATACTATGGTAATGGTAACAGATTTTTACGATGAAAGGAGCTCCAACTATGAAACTGAGAAAGCTGATATCTTTTGCCATTTGCATCTTGTTGATATTTTCGTTTGCAATTCCGGTCCTTGCAACAGAAAATAACTGGCAGAATGCAAATAGCTTTAAGGATGTACAGAAAGGGTACTGGGCCTACGACCAGATTATGTGGATGCTTGATAGAAAAATTATCAACGGTACAGGCAATGGCTGCTTCAGTCCCGATGGCCTGGTCACAAGGTCACAGTTCGCTAAAATGATGGTATTGACACTCAATTTACAGCTTTATTATCCGGGGACCCCATCCTTCCTTGATGTAGCAAAAAATGATTGGGAGTATCCATATGTCGAGACAGCAAAAGCTTATCTTACAGGGTTCAGAACCTCTGCCGGAGATAATTTCAAGCCCGAACAGTCCGCGGTCAGAGAGGACATGGCTGTAGCACTGGTAAAAGCATTAGGTTATCAGAATGAAACTGCTGACGAATCCCTTCTGAACAAATTTTCAGATGTCGGTCAAATTTCCCCCAACCTCAGAAAATATATCGCGCTATCCGTTAAGCACGGCCTGGTGGAAGGCTACGCCCAAAACAGCCAGATGGTATTCAACCCGCAGGGCAATTTAACCCGTGCACAAGCTTCCACTCTGCTGTACAAAGCATTTAAAACAAATGAAGATAAAGTCACCTACGACGAAAGCAAAGTCACCTATGATACAAATGTATATGTAAAGCCCACTGTTTCAGTGACGACGGAAAACAACCAGCTGGTGGTGAGATGGAATAAAATCAACTCCACAAAGCTGAAGGGCTATATGGTCATCGTTTCTAAAAATGACAGCACACCGACCTATCCAGATAATGGTTTTTTGTATTACTACACTGATGTGAACGTGACCTCGGCAGTGATCAACAATAGCGTAGCATACAGTGGAAAGAGTGATTTCGGCAATTATCTTGAAAAAGATAAAAAATATTATATCAGTGTAACTGCTATCTATGATGACAGGAACATAGCCGGCAATACAGTAAGTAAAACATATCCCGGTGTGAACGGTCCCGATTCCTATATTGCGCCCACTATATCCCTTGCAGTTGAAAAAGGAAAGATTGTAGTGAAATGGAACAAGATAGATTCTTCCCATCTCAGCGGATACAGGGTAGTAATATCTGCAAGCGATTCCACACCGACATACCCGGATAATGGCTATCTGTATTACTTTACAGATAAGAATACCACTAGCGCCATTATTGACAATCACAGCGCCTATAATGGGAACAGCGATTTCGGGCAGTACCTTTCATGGGGCAGGACCTATTACTTTACTGTGATCGCTGTCTATGACGACAGGAATGTTGCCGGGAATGCCGTCCAGTGTGCCTATCCCGGTAATGGCAATGAAATAAGCTACCCTGTTCCTGCCGTATATACCTCCGTTGAAAATGGAAAGCTCGTTTTAAAATGGAACAAAGCAGACTCCTCCCATTTCATCGGTTACAGAGTGTCGATATCAAAGAACGACTCTTCACCAAGTTATCCTGAAAACGGATATTTGTACAGCATTACCGACAGAAACTCAACAAGTGCCGTGATCGACAATACTTCCGCCTATAGCGGGACCAGCGATTTCGGACAGTATCTGACCAAAAATCAGCCTTATTACTTTAGTGTGACGGTTGTCTATGATGATAGGAGTTTAGTCTCAAATGCGGTACAGTATGTCTATCCCGGTAATGGGGATGAATACCTCTATCCCTCTCCGGTCGCCTACACTGCTATTGAAAATGGAAACCTGGTAGTAAGATGGAACAGAATCGCTTCCGATAAATTTGAAAGTTACAGGGTAGTCATATCAAAAAACAAAACAGCGCCAAAATACCCGGAAGATGGTTATCTATATAATATCACCGACAGAAACAAAACATATGCGGTGATAAACAACAGTGACAAATACAACGGCGGCGATTTTGACGGTTACCTGACAAAGGGAGAAAAATATTATTTCAGTGTAACAGCAGTATATAAGGACAGGAATGTCGCTGGTAATACTGTGCAATGCCAATACGACGGCAGCGACAATCCGCAGTTTTATATCAAGCCGGTTCTGAGTGCATCTGAAGAAAACGGAAGGCCCGTACTTCGCTGGAGCAGGATCGATTCACCGAACTTGGAGGGCTACAGGGTGGTTGTTTCAAAAAATGTCTCCTCGCCGAATTACCCGGATAACGGCTATCTGTACTGGATCACAGACCGCAGTAAAAACTACGTCGTACTCGATAGCACCACAGCCTATATAAACGGCGATTTTGGAGGATACCTCATCAAGGGGGAAAAATATTATTTCAACATCACTGCTGTATATAGCGATAAAAACATCACAAGCAATACAGTCCAGTTTACCTATACCGGTGATGACAACCCGGTTCTTTTCCCGACACCTGCAGTCAGCACTGCATATGAGGGCGGAAACCTGATCGTAAAGTGGAACAAGATTGACTCTCCCCAATTAAAGGAATACCGGTTGGTAATTTCGCAGAATACGCAGACACCGGCATACCCTGCTAACGGGTACTACAATGCAGCTATTGACAAGAGTGTCACATCGGCAGCCATAGATATTTCCAAACCATATTCAAGCGGTGATTTCAAAACCCTAACAGACGGCACGGAGTACTATTTCAGTGTAACCGCCGTCTACAACAATGACAAATATCGGCCCGGCAACGCGGTCAAGGTTTTGTTTGTGCTTCCTCCGAAGCAGTAGTCCTCCTCGGACCTGAAGAAAAATAAGCACAAAAGGAAAAAGCCCTCAGGGGCTTTTTCCTTTTGCAGCCAGCTAAAGCAGGAAGACTGTACAGACAGGAAATCAGGCTTCTGCTATTGGTCCGTCCACTAGTTCCGTGTCCCTTTCACGTCCATTGACAGTCACAATAATATCGCCCGGTTTTGTGACCAGCGAGACTTTATCAGTGAACTTTATTTCTCCTGCAGTAAGGCAATGACCGGGCTGCACTCCGGTAACATCCGCCTCGATGTACCTCGGTATATCACACGGAAGGCATTCTACCTTAATAGAATCCATTTGATGCATCACAACATTGCCCGCTCTCTGCACGGAATCACTTCCGATAATCCTAACCGGTACTTCTACCATGACACGTTCTTCCTGATTTACCTTTTGAAAATCAAGATGAATGATTTCCTTGCTGACCGGATCGTATTGAACATCTTTAATCAATAACGACAGGTCGTGTTCTTCAGCGAATTCAGTGTTGAATACTGCATTCCGACCGCTTTGTTTAATAAATCCCCTCAATTCGGATGCATTTACACGGGCAGCTATGGGCATCATATCCCTGCCATAGACAACTGCCGGTACCAGGCCATGTTCCCGTAATCTTCTGCTTCTGCCCCC
The DNA here is from genome assembly GCA_023399355.1 of Bacillota bacterium. Taxonomy (GTDB): domain Bacteria; phylum Bacillota; class Clostridia; order Acetivibrionales; family DTU013; genus UBA1305. The sequence goes on from JAEWQC010000102.1 coordinate 25,006, forward strand.
GCCAATTTCATTCCTTTTTTCAATTTTTAAAGAATTGTTCTCCATAAAGTAACCTCCGTTTATTACTCAGAGGTTATTATTGACAGAAATTTATGAATTAATCAAAACCGAAGTATCCTCCCGGAAATGAATTTCTGGAACGAAAACATACGGTATGAATGTTATAGCGGTAAAAACAAAAAATGCCCAAAGGCATTTTTCACTCGATAAATATTAATGGCTTACTTTAGATGTTAGTTTAGGTAAAATCTGCGCTGCAAGGCCATAAGCTTTTTCAATGGTTTCCTCGCTCATCTTAAACTGTTTTGACGCCTGTCCCATAACTAGTTTGTCATGTTTCAGATTATAACTCCTGTCCTTCTTTTCAAGTTTCATATATTGCTGCTGACAAAATTCATATATTTCCATACATTTTCTAGCATCCAGCAAGTCAATACACTCTCCTTTCAATAAGTCCTACTACTTATATATTACCCACAAATTATGATCAATCTATTCCGAAATGTTTAATAAATGATTAATCTTTTGATGCAATTAAGCTATGATTGCCCGGATATTGATTTATTTTCGCTTAGCAATGCTAATATTTCGTGTATACATCTATACATATATTGTATTTAATAGTATTATTAAGTAAAAATATAATAACATCTCCTTAAAGGATGGGTCACAAAGTGGAACTGAAAAAATGGCTTATATCTGACATAGGTGCAATTGCCATCGGAATAATATTGACTTTGGTCGTACTCGCAGAGAGTATTTATCCGCCGTGGTCTCCCTATTTTATTGTCTATGCCATTCTGGCAATAATAATACCCCTCTTTCTAGGCACTTATAGATTTGGACCTTTCGTGGCAATCATGAAATCCAATTGGCGGCTCATCCTTTGTATTTTCGTTATAGCTGCCATCCTTAATGAAGGTGTTTTTTCCTGGCTGTATGAACGTATCCTGGTCAACCTCGGTTTGAGCAATTATCCCTTTTACTCCTTAAAAGCTGCAATGAATTCAATTTCAGATAAAGCTGCCGATAAATTTGGAATAGCAAAGGACGCAGCGATAATGCTCTATGCTTTTTTCATAGTAATCTGGGCGCCAATTGGTGAAGAGCTGTTTTACCGCGGGTATATACAAGGGATATTACGGCAATTCAATAGTTTTAAAGTGTCCACTCTGATATCGGCAGCTCTTTTCGGTATCCGGCATATGACGCATGAATTTTTCTTATGGCCGGATTATCCATTAATTGCAGCCGGAAGTTGGGCATTGAGCGCTTTTGTTTTTGGTTTGCTCATGAATTACCTGTACGAGAAAAGCCGCTCGATATATCCGCTCATATTAGTCCATGCAGGAATTAATCTGATTGATATTGTGATAAGCCTGTAAGCCATACGCCATTACATTTCTCTTCATACCGTTACAGTATATAATAAAACATATTACTAATTATACAATTTTTTATATAATTTTTAAATGTTTACCAATTACATAGTTGTCTACAATCAGAACAAGTTCTTTTTGTAATCTAATCCGCTCTTGCAAGGAGAATATTGTTTCGGCGAAAAGATGAGAATACAACTGCAAGGGGAATATTTTATCCCCTAATCTCTATTGCATTCTTCAGTATTTATAATATAATTGAGTTAAAATTGAAAGGTATCTTATGAAATCGTATGAAGTCAGGACTGAATCAAATAGCAAACCTAAACACACAAAGCTAGGCATATCTTCATTTATATGCTGTATTCTTGCACTGCTCCTTATTATCCTGCATGTATTATCTGTAGGGCTAATATTTGAAGCGTTGCCATTTACTCTACTGTTCGGAGCTTTTGCTATAATTTTTACGATTGCAGCTTTTATTCTGTCCATGATTGACCTTAGAAAGCCAAACCGGCTCAAAGGCTTACCAATATCTGCTTTAGTGATAAGTTCGCTATTTATAATTCTCTACATGGTAGCTTTATTTCCGATCCTATATTATTAACATTTAAAATCCAACACCCGCTGGTATTCAATAAGCAGGTATCAAAGCTATTAGTTTCCATGAATCGCCACGTTCCAGACAAAAAAACGGCTTTCTTTTTTCTTATTCTTCATAATGTATTGATCCTTAAGAAATTTTATTTGCTGCTTGGAAAAATTCTTTTTTACAATGCCAGAACCGCTTCCTCTTGCTTGGATCGACTCTATAACACCATCCGACGACACCTTGTTAACATACAATACATGCCAATTGCCTGAGCCTTCACCTTTGATGAAAATTATACTGCCTGGTAGAATTGTGCTGCCATATTCTTTATCAAAATTATTCTTTAACCTTTCCGTTTGCTTTAAATCCATTTGATTTTTTTGAGCATATTCTGCCAGAGTTTTTACACTTTTATCTTTTAGCTTAAAGTCATAACCGGCCGGCTTTAATAAATAGTCTTCAATAAAGCCGGAGCATTTACCAACTCTGACATAATGTTTGTTTGTAGTTTTTGCCATCTCATTTCTCTTTTTATCACTCAAGTCAACAGTACCTTTATTTTCTTCATAGTATTTGGCGTATTCATCCTGTGCGTTTTTTAAAGCTTTTTCAGAGGCTTTTCTCTCTTCCGCAGCATCTTTTTTATCTTCTTCCGAGGCGGTTTTCTCATTCTCTATTACTTTTGCCAAGGCTTCTTGCAAGTTTTTTATATTATTCCTGAGGTTGTCGGTTTTCTTAACTTTTTCAATGCTTTCCTTTTCTTTTAGAGCTTCATATTCTTTGCCATTTTCGATTTTTTTTATGTCATCCGCGCATTTTTTTTCTTCAGCAGTAGCGCTTTCATACATTGTTGAATAGGTTTTTATGTACTTATCTACCCTGTTCATTAATTCTCGAGCCCCTATTTCAGGAAACAGTGCTTTATAAGCTTGCTTAATTACAGGAGTATAAAGGCTTACCAACCTTTCCAAAATCATAGCCGGCCCCCATCCGCAGTTACAACCCGCCGAGTGATTAAAAGCGTTACACATAATTCTTCCTCCTTTCAAATTGAGCATAAAATAAATTACATCGTTTATTGTACATGTATGAAAGTATTGCTTTAAGAAATGGAAAATCTTTGTTAATATCAACGTACTTATGCTATATGTGGATATATATATAATTATCTACAAATAATGTTAATCCATAATTGTAAATAATTCAATCATTTTTTGCAATATTTATTGGTTTTCCCGACTTTTTTGTAGAAAGTACAAGTGGTGAAATAATAATAGATAACCATCCAATTTGAACCATTCCACCTTTAATGCCGTTATCCTTATTATTCCAACGTTTAATTAATTGTGAAAAGGACTTGATTTCCTGTCTTTTTTCCAGATAAAACAAAACCCCAGAGGCTTTATTCCTCTGGAGTCTTCATTGATTGTTACAGTACGTACCCCTATAAATTTCATAATGTATAGAAAGTAATTATTTAAATATTACTATTGATGCTTATTTAAATTTTCCTTACTTTTATCAAGTTTTATATCAAATTCCCATGGACCTTTCTTTAAAGTACAAACACTGTTAATTGCAAGGTCCAGTTCTTTCATATCAGGTTCAATTGGAATGAGTATGGCTTCCAGGTATGTAAATGTGCTGTCATAACAATACTGAAAATAATGTTCATCTGTAAATTTAAAAGTTGCAGCCGGCAGGCTTGGGTAGGATCCATTTATAGAGCCTTGTACAACACTAAAACTTTTATTTTTATAATTCGGTATGGCAGAAAATGATACAGCAGATTCCATCTTTTTTCCATCATAATTTGTATCAACTATTAACGCTATATAGTCCTCCCGCACTCGCTTGACTTCTTTAATCAATATGTCAAAACCTTGTATCTGTATATTCTTATTAACAGATACTGTACCTGTACTTTCATCAGGAATATCAATCCGCAAATCTTTTCCTTTTGAATATAACTCGTAATAGGTCTTTATGTAAGGTATGGATAATACAAATTCCCTTTGTTGATTTTCATTTATATTGTAAAAATATTCACCTAAATTATTCATATTAATGCCGGATCTGCTTTCATAAGACAGGTCATTTTTATCTTTTAAGGTAGGTTTTAGTGCCTCCAACCGAATATCAGAATTGAGTACTGAAGCTCTATTCTGGTTTTCAACGCCAGGGGTAATCAAATCAATTTTTAACTTGTGCTCTTCTATTACCGGTATCGCGGTTACACGGATACCATTTTTTTTGCATGTCGGACCAAGTTGTTCATAGTTATCATATTCTTTAGCCTTTATTAGAGAAAATGGCAAATAAAATTTGTCGTTAACTGCAATCTTTAAATTCATACGGTAGGGTATACTTCCGTCAAAAATGTATTTTCCCCTCCAGATCTGCTGATCCACTCCATCACTTTCATCCATCCCATAGCCGGCAAAGATGCCTAATCCAGTTCCCTTATATGTTTTGCCATCACCATCAATCAGGTTGACTTTCCCATTACCAGGAATATTCTTGCATTCAAGCTCAACAATTAATTTTTTGTTATCTGCAACGGCACCAACAATCTTAACATACTCACCTTTTATTTCTTTTATGACAGAAGTATTCAGTATGTATTGTTCTTTTCCTCCATCATTTTCCAAGGCGATTCCCACTCCAGGAACATATTGTATGATCTTGTTTATAGCTGCATATGTTTTCTCAGGATACATGAGGCTGCATCCTACTAAAAAAATCGTAAAACACGCAGCAACAGATAGAAGTATCCTTTTTACGTTCATACCGTTTTGAGGCCTTAATCCTAATTTTCCAAGAGTTTTTTTCCTGATATTATGTATAACTTTTTTATCAAAATAAGTTTGACCCTCAAATTCCATCTCATCAATTTCTTCTTGGATACATTCCGCATCCAAACAATCAATCCATTCAAATATTTCCTTTTCTTCAATATTCATAAAGCCTCCTTGTTCTTACGGTTGAGAAATTCCTTAATCCGTTTTCTGCTTCTGAAGAGTCTGTTATCGACAGCCTCTCTCGTCAATCCACAGCAGCATGCTATTGATTCAATACTTTCATAGAAAAAATAACGTTTATAAAATATCCTTCTATCCATATCTCCCAGATTATTGATAGCTTCTATTACAAGTTTTTTATCTTCCCGATGAATAATATTTTCTTCAATGGAGTAACCTGCAGCCAGTTCAATATCGTCTATTGATATGCTTCTTATCTTTTGATAAAGCTTTCTTCTGTAATCCAGAGCCAGATACTTGGCAAGTATTAATATCCATGTTCTGAGACTGCCCTTTTCCTGTGAATATTGACTTATCTTTTCCCATACCTGGACAAAAACCTCACTTGCACATTCCTCGACATCCTCACGCCTTCCTACTTCTTTCATGATGTTGCCCGCCAGTGAAAAGACGTCCCGTCCATAACGGTTTATTATATATTCCATTGAAAAGACCTCTTTGTTTTTTAACCCTTCAACAACAGCATTTTCATCTATAGTCATCTTTAACCTCTCTTCAAAATATACTACGTTTGGAAATGTCTAAATCTCTCAAGAAGAAGGTCTAAATCTCTCAAGAAGACAATTGATAGAAGGTAAATAGTATCTTTTCTTTATGTTCTGCACTTAAGCAAGTCCTCCCCATGTCATAATAAATAGCTGAGGATTCATCAGAATATACTGTATAACTTTGCCATAAACAGAAAGATGACATTGTAAATAAAGTGATAAAGCTGTAAAATTAATTTACTCCTGTTTATTATGCTTGAAAAAGCAGATATACATCAATACTAAATACATACTTTATTTTAAAGGAGAATCCCCATGATACACAATCCTGTACTTCCCGGCTTTAATCCGGACCCGGCGGTCATTCGGGCAGGAGATGATTTTTATCTGGCTGCCTCCTCTTTTGAATGGTTTCCTGGTATCCCAATTTATCATTCCAGGGACCTTGTTCATTGGAAGCTGGCCGACTATGCGCTTAAAACAAAGCAGCATATCGACCTGACCTGCCTGCAGCCTTCAAAAGGCGTATGGGCGCCCTGCCTGACTTACTGTGAGACTGATAAGCTGTTTTATATGCTTTATTCCAATGTATACAACTCGAACCAACTACAATTTGATGTTGATAACTTCCTTATCCGGGCTGACAATATCCATGGCCCCTGGAGCGAACCTGTTTACATTAATTCCAGTGGCTTTGATGCCTCCCTGTTTCATGATGATGACGGAAGGAAGTGGATTGTCAATCAGGAGAGGGATTCCAGGCCCGGACATGAGATGAAACGACCCATTATCCTGCAGGAATACAGCCCGGAACTGAAAAAGCTCACAGGAAGGCCAACACGTCTGACTTATGGCGCCACTGAACGCGGCTTTACCGAGGCACCTCATATTTACAAGCATAACGGCTGGTATTACCTGATCACTGCCGAGGGCGGCACCGGATACGGGCATTGTGTTGCGCTGTTGCGTGCCAGGGAAATTACCGGGCCTTATGAAAACTGTCCGCACAATCCCATCATCACCTCCTGTACCCGGGAATTTGCAATGCGTCCCGAGATCTCGTACATCATGCTGGACTTATACAACCCTGATGAAGTACTGCAAAAATCAGGACATGGTTCACTGGTGGAAACACAAAACGGTGAGTGGTATATTGCACATCTTTGCGGTCGTCCTGTAATGCCTCGGAAAAGGTGTGTTCTGGGACGCGAATCCGCAATACAGCAGGTGGAATGGACAGAAGACGGCTGGCTGCGTATGACTGATGGCACAAATATCGCCAAAGAATACGTACCCGCTCCCAAGCTGCCGGCCCATCCATTTCCCAAGGAAGATCCCCGCTGCGATTTTGACAGAACTGAGCTGGATCTGCCATTTTGCACCCCGCGAAATGAAATTACTCCCGATTGGGCAAATTTGACTGCACGTCCGGGATATCTGCGGTTGCGCGGACGTGAATCGCTGACCAGCAATCATCACCCCAGTCTGATTGCAAGGCGATTGACCGCATTCAATGCAACCGTCACCACAAAGATGAATTTTGGAGCCGATTATTACCTCCAGCAGGCCGGACTTACCTGTTACTATGAAACTTCCAATTTCTACTCTATCTATAAAACCTATAGCGAGGAGCTTGGAAGCAATATTATAACTGTAAGCGGGTATGAAAACAAAAAATACATCGATGGCAATAATGCCTGTGTAATGGTGGAAAAGGATGAGCCTGTTTATCTGAGGGCGGAGATCATGACAGAGCGCCTGCAATTTTCCTATAGTACAGATGGCGTTACGTTCCTGAAGCTTGGACCTGTTCTGGATATGACCACCCTTTCGGATGAAGCCGTCGAATTCGGTGAATTTACGGGAACCTTTGTCGGTATCTATGCACAGGATTCCCACACCAGAGAGAAATACGCGGATTTTGATTATTTTGAATATAACGAAGAAGTGAAGTAAATAAGGCCCAAAGTCAGACCTGTTACAGTTCACCCTGAAATATTCCCATCATGATTGCCCTACCCATATCGGCAGATGATCCGACATGTTCGTCTGCCGATATGATTGCAGGACTTTCCCCTCTCTCTTTGAACCGATTTTGCATCACTTCACTCTCTCCGGGCATTGTCATTATTTTATCGTCATTCCCTGAGAGCCCTTGTTTTCTGGTTACATGGGGTATGTACCGCTTCCATTTCTCAATAGATACAAGGCAGATCATTTCATGTGATCTCTTGCCCAGATCAGTTGACCCTTTTCAGTGATATAGCACGTCATGTTGCCTGTCGAGACTACTGCCACTCCCCTGTTGAACGGTTTTAGCACACAATCGTATTGAGGTTTTATCTTATATTGACTGTCTTGACCTATAAATCCCCATTTCCCGCCTGTTTTTACTGCGGCAAACCCGTTATGAAAATCTGAGAGATCTATAGGATCAGTTGCTTGATATTGCAACGGGAGGACAACTTCTCCAAGTTTATTGATATAGCCCATTTTTTTATAGCGTGAAACAGCTGCAAGCCCTTCATGGAAACCTGAAGCAGCATCATAAATTGCAGGCGCAATCAATTTCCCGCTTTTATCTATATATCCCCATTTGCCGCCTATATTCACTGCAGCCATATTTTCGCGGAAACCTGACACATTGCTATAAGCAGGTTTAATCATACTTTTCCCCTTTTTATCAATGTAGCCCCATTTTCCATTTAGCTGTACTGCAATGAATCCTTCGGAAAGATCTTTCGCATTATCGTATACGGATGGAATAACCAATTTTCCGCTGCTGTTTATAAATCCATACTTTCCTCCGGTTTTTACACAGGCGATTCCTCCGGAAAACGGCCCGGCATAGTCAAACTTACAATCTATAACCACCTTGCCTGAAACACCGATATAGCCGAATTTACCATTAACCTTTACGACAGCATGGTCTTCAGAGAAATCGCCGGCCAAATCGAATTGAGGCTTGATAACCTCCTGTCCGTTTTTATCTATATATCCCCATTTTTTGCTCGATAATTCCACAAGCGCCCGTCCATTAATAAAATCAGAGGCATAAAGATAGAGGGGTGTAATCACCATTTCTCCTTTTTCATTGATATACCCTTTTCTTCCATCCGTTTCAACAAGGAATAACTCCCTGTCCTCCCATTGTCCGTCACTTATGTGAAAGCTTATATATTGCGGATCAGGATGGAATCTGGCCCGCAGCTGCTCATTCAGGGCCGAATATTCAACCGGCTTGGTCCATAAAGTACCTTGACTGGAACTACCGTCGATATTTAAATAGTTAAAAAGGACCGTCGCCAAATACCAGTCACCCATTTCATCGCTGCTATCTATTGTTAAATTTCCAGTAAACATATAATTAAGCTTGTCATACACTAAATTAACAATCTTTTTGGCACCCGTTGACGGTGAATTGAAAATAAAGTTTATGGATGTAACATTCAGTCCCTGCCTGTTGACCTCCGCTTTAATTGTAACTGCCGAACCGCGGTATATCATGTTCGGCGTTATGTATACATTTTGAACACTGGGAGTCTGATCTAAAGTTAATGCAAAAGAAGGTGTCCATGGAAGTAAAATCATCCATAATGAAAGACATAACAACATTATCTTTTTCAATACCCTATCCCCCCTGTAACATAAATAGAAAGAACTTCATTTCGTTTTACCCTTAATCTTGTTTCAACGAAATGCCTACTAATATCTTACACAACATAAATGGTGCTGACAATAGTGGTACTATTAGCCATGGCTTTGAGAGAGGTTCCCGTCTAATGTCACAAGCACCCCAAGGTCAGGTTTCCGGGGCTCTCAAGGAACCACCTGCTCCAGATATGCACATAAAAATGCAGGCTTTAAATAAAGAGAATTAATGATAAAAAATAACCATATCGCTAATGAACAAGTTGAAATTATAATTGGCATATTTATAATTTTATTTTTTTCTTTAGCAACAGGCACAATGCTCCCCATAGATTATCATCTCCTCTATTCCCTATAATTCGCCTATAGAGGAAAAAATCCTGCATTTTTATTAATACATTTTCACATATTTTAATAAATTAAACAGTGATTAATCACATCCGTACTCACTAATAATTTGACATCGTCAAGTTCCATTAAGCTTCCGGGTTAAATAAGCATTTACGCATACACCGACATCGTTATAATTGTCACCTATAAAAATGATATTGGCGTGCTTTTTCACCTCTGGACTGGATAACAGTCTAACATATTCATTCTTCAGCTTTTTCAGATAAAATAAATCCTTGTTTTTTAGTAGCCTGTTTTCTAAAATATACCTGTTTGTATGAAACAGCAGTTTCCCTCTGGCATTGATCCTCTTGTAGCATACTTGGGGGTGGGTATCATAAAAAAACAACAAATCAGGCTTCCTGACCATGTGGTACAAAATGCGGCTGGACAGCAGTCCCGCACCATTGACGGCATCACGGGTCAATGCGGTATAGATGTACCTGTCGGCAATGATAATATAGCCCCTTTTTAACAGAGGAATCATTCGGGTAAAGTAGTCAATGAAAAAACCAGTCCATTGAAAAATGCTGTATAAAGCCGGTGTAAGCATCCGTTTATCGTTAAGTTTCCGGACGATATGCCGGATGGTCTTATTGGAATTCCACTCTATCACGGTAGTCTTATGGTATTTATGCCTCAAAAAACCATATAGTCTCCTGGCGCTTTCGCTTTTCCCGGAGCCGCTTATTCCTTCGTGCGCTATCAGGACGCCTTTTCGATTGTTTACAAAAAAATCTCCCGGCTGCACTGCCATATACACCGCCTACATAAAATACAGTTCGATTCTTTCAACCGCTCCCATTCTGACCTTTTCCACCAGGTCGCCCGTTATCCTGCTTCCCTCGGCCATATGCCTGCACTCCTTTTCAAAGACAGCGATGGTTCTAACAACAGCCCCATCCTTGCCAAAGGTATTTTTTTTGTCAGGGTTCCTGCAAATGACGGGGATCCTGCCAAGGAAATGAAACATAAAAGCATTTTCCGGGATCGTCAGGCTCATACGTTTATTGTCCACATAAAACTCTACTGTCCTCTCAGAACCGGTAAATATCCACGCCGGAAGGACAGGCTTGAATTCCAGGCACATCTCGCCTGAAGTATCAAGATAAAAAGGGGTCTCTCCTGATGTAATATACAGCCATATGCTGAGAAATTCCGCGGATGAGCCCGAGAGACGGGCTACAAAACCGCCGCCGTGCAGTTTGGGGTCAGGGTGTGTACTTCCTGCAATGAATGAGCAGTTTTCGAGAATGCTCCGCCCATATATTTCAGGCTTCAAAAACGGCACAAGCCCACCGTTCACGGCTTCTTCAAAAAATTCCTCCCTGAGTCCCGCACGGAGCATGGCAAAGAGATACTTATAATGCATATGGAGAAACACCGCTTCGTTTTCCAGCCACCCCCTCGGGAAGGCCTTGATTCTCCCAACTTCGTAGGGTTCGTCCTTCAAATCCTCATTGACCCTGTACATTCTTAATTTTTTGTCATAGAGTCCTGATTTCTTTACTGCGTGATATAAACTCCGGGCTTTTTCCTCATCCCTTTCTACCCTTAAGACATTCATTGGTCCTTCCAGGAACAATGCCATGGGTTTTTGGACAAATTCAAGTATTCTTACGTATTGCAAACCCTCTTCATTCAAAAGACCCTTCCCGTCGGCTCCCTCAACCGGCTCATAAGCCGAGGCCTCATTGATAAAATAAGTATAAGGCAGCCCGGTCACCTGATTGTATGCTTTACGGATGCTTTCATCCATTTTGCATTTGACCATCTCCAGGAATTCCTTCATACTTTTCATACTGAGGGTATCCTCGCTGCCGGACAGGCCCAGCCTGGTTTCCTGTCTGAAAGTTTCCTTCGCGTTATTGCTCAGATCCCAATAACTGTATCCACCGATATCATTGGCTAAAAGCCGGTGTATTTCATTATAGAACTTCATTAGTTCTACAGGAATTCCGATTGTCCTGCCCTCCTGAACCCCCCCCTGCTTCAAAAGCTCAAGAATTAGCCCGCACAGTCTTTTAAGCTCTACACATTCATTCAGGGAGGACCCCAGCAGTCCCGGTAATCCATTTAATGCATCGCACCATCCGGGTTTGTCGGCTTCCATCTCCATGCCAATTCCCCCGGGATCAAGAGATGCGGCTTTATTTACGATCAGTCCGAAGAGCTTGCCCATCAGGGTGATACGATATACCCCGCCCTTCCCGTAATCCGTTCTTACCAGGTGCCTGTCGTCTGCTCTTGACTGAATCAGTTCCCGTTTCCCGGCATCCTCCACTACCGCATGAGCCCTTCGCACCTTATCCCCAGCCAGTATATGCTTCAGGTGCCTCGGCTGTACCATAAAGCAGGTGTCGTAATAGCTAAAGCTCCTGTCGTTCAGCAGCAAATCTCTTGTTCTTTCAGGAAAAACAGAGGCATACGCTTCAAGAAGGTCCGTATTGTATGTCCAGTGATCGGACCAGTATCCCTCCTTGAAGTTGAAAGCTTCCACCCTTGCACAGCCTTCTATAATCCTGTCAAACAGCGCCGCTCTTTCATCCCCTGTCAGAGAGGGCACCACGACTTCCAGATATTCCAGCAGATGTCCTGGAGCAACCGGTTCCTCCAGGAATTCCGACACCAGCTCCCTGTCTTTTTCATTCAGGTCCTGTGATAATATGCTTTCCATGGCATCCTTGTCACAGGGTTTGAATTTCACCACATCCAACTCCAGTGGGTTGAATCCGTCCAGTTGGATAAGGTTCATAAAAACCCTGATGCCTGAAGCTCCTGAAAAAGGAAAGAATCTGGCGTCATTTCTCCTATTCTGGCTAATATCCCTGTAGTTTCCATTACCCTGGGAATAATAGGTGGAAGATGTCTGAAAAAAATTATAATCCCGTTCCAAGTCTCCATGCTTCCTGGAATACAGATGAAACACATGTTTTCCTCCGCCAATGGCAACAGGCATCCCTCCCCGGACAACATTGTCCAGAAAGGTTTGCCCGCAATAAAGGTCGAATTCCGCACATCCGCCCACTGTCAGAATATTGCTTTTAATACTCTCTATCAGAATGCGTGCCTCTTCAAGCTTGTCATCCATATACTCCTTGGATAAGGTGTGATTTGCAAAACTTCTGAGGCTTTCATAATGATCCCTGAACCCCAGCATAGAGTAGTTGATGCTTTCTTCCCCAGGCTGCAGAATCAGCTTCCTGTAGCCAAATCCACAGGGAGTGATTCCCTGGTTTATCTGTGTATCCGGAACCGCGAACTCCTCTTTTACAAATCCCCCTGGATAAGAAAAATCGGTAAAATTTTCAAAGATCAGCTCCGGGTCGATTACCACAGGATTCCTGACCGTTTTACCTGAAATAAAATCGAAATTCATATAGAAGAAGCCGCCCATAACTGCCGTGACCCGAGTCATGTCTCCCGGAAGAATGCCGGTTTTGTAAAAAGGGATTTCCAGATAATTCTCCACCCTCATCCATGCCTGGGTAATCCAGCTTTCGTTTTTCACCCTGAATTCTTCGATGTGGTAGGGAATAATCACGGGCAAACCGTCCAGCATCTCGATACGGTACCTTCGGCCCGACCCGTTCGTTATCCGTACCTTTCTGATAAATGCAGGGAAAGACTCCCCGGGCAGCGTGCAGTATTCCACTTCGGTTTTAATTCCTGTCACAGCATCAATTTCTTCAATCCGCAGCTTGTGGGATGCAATATACATTCGCTGCTCCGTCTTGTATCCGGGCAGATGCATCTGATTCCCGAAGGGTTCATAAAAGGCCGCTTCCCCGTTATCCAGGTCGTATATTTTCAGGAAAGTTCTGAAGCCCTGCAGGGTGGCATGCCTGTAAGCCTTGTTGGCAGGCAGGAATTCCATAATGGAGTAATCCTTGTTGTTTATGCCCATACTGGCAATACACTGGCCTCTATTGACATAAAAAATCCACATCGGCTTTCCGTTTACCCCCGATATGGAAGGCAGAAAGCTGGAAAAAGCTCTGACACGGCTATAATTTTCAATGACAAATTCACTTTCATGGATATAATTATTACCTTTCATTTACGACCCTCCTCTATCCCATGTTCAAATCATCCGGCCCGAGCCTTGCCTCATCGAAAAGAGAAGGAAACAGCAAACTCAGGATAAACACCAGCGTAAGTCTCTGAAACCGATAGCGCAGAGACCTGAGATAAAAAAGCAATGCCGTCCCCTTTCTCACATTCCTGTTCAAATAGCCCAGCGAAAAATACTTCAGTGCGACAAACCGGTCAATTACCTCCAGGCATTCTTTTTTACATTTGATTCTTTTGGATCTTCTGATAAAGGCTTTCCTGTTTTTATGCATTTGAATTTTGTACCGCATGTTATACGTGATCCTGTCAACAAGACCCCTGTTGTGGACAGCTTCCTCCAGCTTCATGTTATACCGCCCGGTGAAGGAATACAGGTTGTCGGGTCCCTCATTGTAAATCATATGATACCTGTTGATGAAGCAAAATCCGAAATCATGGAAAACCTTAAAAATAAAATCGTAATCCTCGTTTGCCGGCAGATTTTCGTCAAATACCCCGGAAGTGCGTATAATATCCTTTTTCATGACCGTTGTATTGATGTGGAACAGGTAAAAGCGCTCCGTCAGGTTGTATTCATAAAAGCCCTCGCCGAAAAAAAACAGGTCCCCCTTTATTTTTGGTTTCAGTTTCTGGACTGCCCCATCAAAACCCTGTCTTGCATTTTCCGACTGGTCGAGTCTGACCAACTCTCCCGCATGTCTTTCATACCTAAGGGCAAAGCAGACATCAACCCCTTCGTTCTGTAAAACCTCCATACTGTCCCACAAGTGCTGCTCCAACCATTCATCATCAGAATCCAAAAATGCAAGGTATTCGCCGGCTGAGACGGCAATTCCACAGTTTCTGGCTCCGCCCGGCCCTTTCTTCCTGTTGTTTGCAACATATCTTATCCTGCCGTCTTTTTTAGAAAAGCTTTCTATAAGCGCCTTTGTACCATCGGCACTCCTGTCGTCCACTACAATCAGTTCCCAGTTTGCGTACTTCTGGTTTATTACTGTCTGAATAGATAACGGCAGAAGCTTTTCTCTGTTAAATGTAGGCATGATGATGCTAACCAGAGGATTCCCCTCCATACCCGTCACTCCTCTCGTTCGTTATCCGGAGCAGATTCCCCGCTGCCCCAGCCTGTGAAGTCCTTATTCCTGAAAGAATAATAAGCGCCATTGTTATAAATGACTGTGTCGCTGTAAAAAAGAGGATCAGAGTCAAAAGACAACAGGAACCGGCTTAATTCATCCTCCACTGCATCGCTGTTATAAGCGACAATCAGGGCTTGCTTTGAACTGTTAAAGGGGTTCGGGCACTTCACCAAGGCAAAATAGTCCCCTGTATATTCCCGGCTTTTATATTTCATGCCCCCTGCACCGATATTCAATTCCAACCGTTGGAGAAGTTCTTTCTGGATATCGCTCCTGTTCCTTGTATCGATGATATGTATGAAATTGCTTTTTCTCAGGGTACCGCAGTCCACTTCATCCTCCATAAAAACTTCATAATTATAGTTCCTGTTCCGTTCTTTCATAGGCTGCCTCAGTATGCGGGGCAACATCTTCACGAAAGATTTTATATTGTACCTGTAGCATGCAGGCTTTACGATGATGCATTTCCTGAAATACACCTGTTTAATCCCCATGGCGTCTTCATGAATCCCTATATGGTCATATTCCCTGCAAAAGGCCTCCCTTGTCAGCTTTTCCACTTTCACCTCCGGACGGCTGGCGTATAAGGCGACCCTAACCCGGGAATATCTGTACAGATGAACCTCCTGCTCCACTCCATCTATATTCAGCATAATATTCTTCAATAATTCCATGTGCCTGGTGCTTATAAGCATACTGAAACACCTGATATTTTCCACTTGTACGTCTATCTGGCTTCCAGATTCGATCCGACCTTTTATCACTGACTTATTGTTCAGATCCTCCATGTATTCTACCTTCAGCCAATAGGATTTATTATAAATGGGTTCATAGGTAGTGTATTGAATTTCCTTCGGATATTTGTCCATCCTTTCCCGGATGAGCTCCTTAAGCAGCTTGCCCTGGTTGAGCAGTTCGTCAACATCATCATGTCCGAAATTGCGGTAGGCCCAATGCCGGGTTTTCTTGAAATAGTTCAGGGTGTCCAGCAGCCTTGAACAACTGTAGAAATAATCCTGGATGCTGCACAACTGGTATACCATGGTGTTATCGAGATTTTTCAAATAGTCGTATTGAGGATGATTGATATCCAGCCTTGGCGTGCCTGAAATACAGGCGATCGCAGTAAACAGGCCGGGCTGCCGCAGTGCCATTCCGAAGGCTGCCAGCGCTCCAGTGCAAGACCCGAAGATATAGATGCGATTTCTATCTATATTGAGTGTTTCCACAACCTTGCTGATAATATCAAGCATGCTTGCTTCATTGATATAGTCCCTATTGATCCCTCCTCTCCCACAGAGATTGAGTACGACAGCCTCCTTGAAATGCTGTCGCTGGACGTACCGCTGCACAAAAGGATACCTGGACATCCCGAAGCCGTACTGCACAAATATCGCCAGGGGATATTTCCTTCGGGTGTCATATTCCTGGGGAAGATATATGCTGTACGCAGTAGATCCCTCATCAATTTCGCTGTCCTTGAACAACAGGGCATTTGTCCTGAACACAGAAAACAGTGACTTTTTCAAAACGTCGTCACAGGAGTACACATAGCGTTCGAATTCGAACAGTTTTTCAAACAACGGATAGCGCAGCCGTTCCACCAACAGGTCGGTAGATCCGTTGATACGGCCATTGTCCACATCGGGAATCTGATGGATTTTTTTTATGGTATCTATAATATCCGGATTGCTGTCAGACCTTTCTTGCGCACATGTTATCAATGCGTTCATCTTCTCTATGAACCTCCCGTAAAACACGTAGGTAACCGAGAACTTTGCAGGCTCCTCCAGGCTCAGAGCTTTTATACCGAGTACTCCATTTATTTCCCTGCCTGTTTCCGGTTCCAGCCAGACCCTTTCCGACGTCCTTGCTACGGTATTTCCAACCTCTTCTCCACCTGCCGTGAAAACAGTTATCCTTATATCCTCCTCTGCATCGCCGCTTACATAGCCTGGCAAAACCACGAGGTCTATTTTTTGTCCGGCCTGGTAAAAGGCACTGCCGGCACTAATGGTGTAGGAGTTCATAATATCCTGTAGAAGCTCCTGGTCAAAAAAACGGTGCAGCTTGCTGTCTGCCAAATAGTCACACGGCTTGAGAATAATCATGTAATTATCCAGGCTCATGTTCAACGTCTCATTCTTTTTGAGCAGCCATTTTTCCACCAATACCGTATTAAAGCCCTTTTTAAACCGGTAAATGAACAGGCAGGGCTTGCTGTGGAATTCATAGCTGCCTGTAAGCACCAATCTTCCATTAATCCACATTTTCAAGGGGGTGATACTGTTCACATACAGCAAAATATCCTTTTCTTCTTCACAATAAACATTGCACAAGGAATACACATATCGATCCCTGCCATCCCGGAAATTTTTTTCAGGCCAGTTGAACAGATGGGCTGTAGTCCAGTCCTCTACAATGTAAAACCTCCAGTTGCTTTTAAGCTCCTCCTCAGGCAGGCATCCCAGTTCATGTTCCAGGAGGATCCTTGTATTTGTCTGATCCAGGCAGGGTTCCAGGCCTGCCGGGTCCCTGCCATCCGCCAATTCGCTTTTTACCAGCCACCTGTTTAAAATATTCGGCACATCGCCTGCAAAGGTTATGGAATAGTGGCTGATGCCGATAACCTTTTCCAAACACCTGCGTAATTCCAGCATTTCCTCGTCTCCCGTTTCATTAATTTAACATCATTTATACCTTTCGTTAACCACCTTGATTCTGCCCTCAACACCGGGAGCTACTTCTTTCCTGCTCCTGATATAGTCTGCGAGCACATCCTTCAGCAGCCCGCCCTTGCTTACAAGCACGGCATCCTCGAACTCTTCGTAATTGTCCCCGCCATTATAAAGGTAGTCGTTGGTTGCAACCTTGTACTCCCTGCTTTTATCAAGCGGCTTTCCATTCATCGTCACATTGACCAATCTTTGACCGGCCTGCTTTGAAGCATCGAATTCATAGTTTATGCCTGATACCTGGAGAAATGACCCATTGGCGCCATCAGGGTATGTTCTCAGTCCCCTCTCAATGGCGCTGCATATCCTGTCCCCCTTCATCCTCACCGTTACGAGGGAGTTAATGAAGGGCAGTATCTTTCCTATTCTGTACAGACTGATATCTCCTTCAGGCATACTCTCGCGTATTCCTCCGCCATTCATAAGCGCGATGTCGGCATTTCCGGATTCCCGCATTGCATCAGCCAGCAGGTTTGCAAGGTTTGTCTCTTTGGATCTGACATGTGATCTGACACCGTCCAGCCTGATAGTGGATTTCCCCACAATCTCCTTTGCACTCTCCATAGCTATGGCATAATACTTTTGCGCTACAGCATCCACCGTTTTGTCCGCTTTTGATTTATCCCGGGTGCTTTTAACACTCCAATCCACCGTGACCGGCTTTCCGTTTTTGAAGTATATATTCGCCACTCCCACATGGGTGCTATATGCTCCAGCCTCCACCAGACAAGTGTTATTGACTCTTTGCACCTTCTTATACAAAGCATGATAATGCCCGCACAGAATCAAATCGATCCCATTTACCCGCTTGACAAGCGCCTCATCCGCATCATATCCCAGATGTGAAATCAGAATGACGACGTCAGCCTTTTTTTTGAGTATGGGAACCACTCTTTCTGCCGCCTTCATTGGGTCTTCCAGTGTTACGCCATAAGTCTCCCTGGAATTTGTATAGCTTAGGGCATCCTGGACTGTCAGACCAAAAACCCCGATTTTCTTCCCCCTCACCTGGAAAATTTTATATTCCTCAAAAAGCGGCCTGCCCTCCTTATAGATATTTGCCGAGAGAATGGGAAAATTCAATTGGGACCTTATTTTCAGCAGCCTGGCAATACCGAAGTCGAAATCATGATTCCCCGGAGTCATTGCGTCATAGCCCATCAGGTTCGCCACTTCTACTACACCCTTCCCCTCTTCTATATTGGCCTCATTTGTCCCGTGGAACATATCCCCGCTATCCAGCAATAGAGCATCTTTGTTTTTCTTCCTGATCTCATTAATAAAATATTTCATCAACGGCATGCCCATGATGGTCTCGACCTCTTCCAGGGTGTAATATCCTCCCGTATCTTCGTCAAATACGATATGTCCGTGAATATCCGCCGTATTGATAATGCTTATTTTTTCATCATAATACCCGGCAGAGGTGAGCACATCTTTGAAATTCACCTTCACAGCAACAAAGTATGCAGCTGCAGCTACCGCCAGTAAGCCAAGTACAATTAAGTTGGTATACCTCTTCATCTCTCCGCACCCTCCATTTAATAAATATCCGGGAGTGCACCCGGGAACTGGTGTATGCAGATTTTCAGTTCATTTTTTCCGTCCGGAACTTCCAAGAAAAACGGTGAACATCTGAGTATTTAGCGCTTTTTTTATAAGAATTCGGGCGGAAACAATGGGCGAAAAGATGCATACGGAAGTTTCCGGACGCCCTCCTAGTACATGGAATTTCCTGAACTGGAATAATGCCTTAACCCGACCCTCCAAAAGGCGTACACGATTGCAAACATTACAATACCTACTACGGGAGTCAGGTACAGGTATCCATTCCAGAACATGCCTAGATCGGGCTTTCTCAAAAAATACTGCGCCGGGAAGAAGTTCACAAAGGCAAAGGGTACCAAAAAGATGAGCATTTTTTGGATAATCCCAGGGTAAAAGCTAATGGGATACCCGGCAAACCGCCTGGAATTGAAAAACACCATATTACGGAGGTTTGTGGTTCTGATGGCAAAGAAACTGAGGCAGGAGGACACCATAAATATGGACGCTTGTATGACTGCGCCCCCCACCAGGGCAGTAACATAATAAATGATGTTTCCCATACTCCATTCAATGCCTACGGAACGGACCGTATAGACGAACAGGAGAACACCCGCCGCACCATGTCCCAGAATGGCACAGTGGTCCACTCTGGATGCAATCACTTGAAACATCAGTCCTACAGGTCTTAAGAGAAATCGGTCGAATTCGCCCGAATACACCAATTCATCAAAATCCCTGATTCCGCTGAAAAAGAACACCAGAAGACTATATGAAAGGAAAAGAAAGCTGTAGAGGAAAAACAGCTCATTCAACTCCCAGCCCTTAATACGGACAAACCTTGTCAGGATAAGGAAGATGATGGCAACGCTTATCATCTCCCTGCAAAATATGGCAAAAATACCGGAGATCCTGTCAAACTTATATTCCAGCGCAGTTTTCAGATTCAGTTCAAAGAACTTCCAAGCCAATACGGACAAGGCAATTATTTCATTTCCCTTTTGTCCTTTCATCTGTTCAGCCCCCCTGTACAACCAGTTTCTTTGCTGCCGCCTTCCACAAAACCTTCCCAATGCCGAAAAGTATCAATACCCATACCATCTGCCTTAGGATTGAAGATACGATTTCATCCGCGGGAACCTGCCCCAGATAGATGGATATGGGTATATAGTATATGGAGTCAAAAGGTGTCAGCCGGATAAAATCCACCAGCCACCCAGGCATGAACCAAAGGGGAAGCAGCGCTCCTGAAAATATCATAATAGCTGCATCCTTTATTGTGACCAGGCTGAAGGTCCAGTAAAACCAGAAAGAGCTGACCCATACGATAAAATTCATATTGTATATCACCAGATAGGCAAGGATGGCACTGGCTGTAAAATATAGGGCAGTAGCCGCCGAAAAAGGCGGCAGAAGTCCGAAGGCGAAAATCGATAGGACCAAAGCCGGTAAAAGCTGCATGACAATACGGAATACCAGCGTCCCCAGATTATATGACAGGAGGTATACCCTGAAATTGATCGGTTTTAGAAGGTCCGAAGAGATTAATCCTGTTCTCACCTTATTCTCCACAATATATTCATCCATGGTAAAAATACACTGCATAAAAAATGCCAGTACGATGTAGGTTATCATTATTTTAAACTGGACACCCTCCAGAGTCTCTTCCTCTTCATAAATTGCTTTCCAAATGGAGATGTTGACGAAAATCATAATGATCGTATTAATAAGCCCTGCAAAATAGTCTGTCCTATATACGATATTATTCAGGAAGGACTTCTTAACAAACTCCAGGTACGCTCTTATCAAAATCCATCCCTCCTTTGTAAATCTCCCGGATGATTCCCTCTATCTCAGGTTCCTGGACTGTCAGATCAAGGACATTGAATTTCTGCGTAAGCTCATAGATGAGATTTGATATCTGCATTTCATCCTTTTTGAACCGGAACCATTTTTTATTCCCGTCTTCTTCAACGGTATCGATACCGGGGACATTAATATTTTCAACCCTCTCGTTAAATTCCACCATCAGGATTCTGTCCCTGCCATACCGTTTCTTTATCTGCTCTACCGTCCCATCATACATAATGACGCCTTCATCGATAATGAGCATCCTGCTGCAGGTTTTTTCTATGTCCTGCATATCGTGGGTGGTAAACAGCATAGTAACCCCTTTTTCCTTATTGATGTACCGGATAAACTCGCGTATACTCTCCTTGGCCACAACATCAAGACCGATGGTGGGCTCGTCAAAGAAAACAATTTCGGGATCATGCAGCAGCGCGGCGGCGATATCCGCCCGCATCCTCTGTCCTAAACTCAGCTGCCTTACCGGTTGGCGGATAAATTCGTCCAGCTGGAGCAGGTCGTTGAATACACGCATATTCCTTTTAAAGGTTTCTCCAGGTATCCTGTAGATATACCGTAAAAGATCAAAGGTATCAATGGCAGGCAAATCCCACCACATCTGCGTTCGCTGTCCAAACACCACGCCGATCCCGGAGGCGTTTTTCTTCCTGTCTTTGTAAGGCGAAAGCCCGCCTATGGAAATAGTCCCCGAGGTAGGTACCAGAATTCCCGTCAACATTTTTACCGTTGTGGACTTACCTGCGCCATTGGGACCGATAAAGCCCACCATCTGCCCCTTTTCTATAGAAAAGCTGATATCATCCACCGCACGCTTTATTTTATACTCCGGTACCAACAGGCTCTGCACTACTCCAAACAAGCCCTTTTTCCGCACATTCAGCCTATAATCCTTGACCAAACCATCTACCTGAATGAAAGCCATAGATTTCCCCCCACGAAGATAAAATGCAGAGACAATTTACCCCCCGCTTATTTTAGATTTGGCATACTATATAATGAAAAAAGAATTGGGTTCCGTAATTTTTTTCACTTGCATTACCTTTACAGTGTGTTGCAAAATAATTTCTTCTTAACCCAAATCTTTTTGCAACATATACAGTACTGTAATTTATGTGTTTCCAAAATGCTACTGTGTGGTCATACAGCCACAGTCTTCATTAAAGTGAAACCATGTAGATACACTGTGGTATTTTATCCCAATATTTATTATCATTCTTTCTGAAATGCTGTTATCTCCTATATTCCTAAAATGAAATAAGACTAGGGGGAGTTCTTATAAAAGATACAGAAATCATTGATATCATAAGTGCATTTGAAAGACAGGCAGAGAGAACACCCGGCAGAATTGCAGTGGTATACCAGGATAACAGTATATCCTTTGATGAACTGAACCGGAAATCCAACCAACTTGCTCGCCGCTTAATAAAAGAAGGTATTGGAGCCGATGATATCGTTGGCATCATGGTCGAACGGTCTCTGGAAATGATTATAGGTATTCTAGGCGTTCTGAAATCGGGAGGAGCATATCTGCCACTGTTGCCGGGGTATCCACCCGAAAGGCTCAGATATATTGCCGGAGAGAGCCATATAAGAATCCTGTTGACTCAATCCCGTCTGGTGAGTAACGTAGACTTCGATGGAGAAATCATCCCCATTGACGATACCTCCATTTATGAAGGAGATGCATCAAATCCAGACATGTTCATTGATCCCTCTTCCCTGGCCTACGTCATATATACTTCCGGGTCCACCGGCAAGCCTAAAGGAGTGATGATAGAACACAGGAATGCGGCGAGTTTCATAGCCGCCATATGGAAATCGGTTTATGGAAGGTATTCAGGCCACAGGAATACAGCTCTTATTTCCTCCTATATTTTCGATGCATCCGTAGAAATAATCTTTATCTCCCTGATATTCGGTCACACACTTCACATCATCCCTGAAAATGTAAAGATATTCGGAAGAACCCTGGCATATTATTATGCAGAGCATTCCATTGAAATTGCCGAGCTGACTCCAGCCTATCTGAGCATATTGATCAGGACGGGTTTCTCCCCGGGTAAAAAAATAAACTTGAAGCTCCTTGTCCTTGGAGGGGAAGCACTCCGGTATGATGTGACAAATCATTTTATGAATCTTTTCAAGGATGATGCTCCAACCCTGGTCAATACCTATGGACCCACAGAATGTACAGTAACCTCCACCTTCTATTGGATGGACTCTCTGAAGGATAAGGACCATCATGGCACCGTACCCATAGGAATACCTCTGAACAATACCTGGACATACATCCTTGACGAAGATATGAAGCCCGTTCCACAGGGTGTTGCAGGAGAACTGTATATCGGAGGTGAAGGTATCGGAAGAGGTTACGTCAACAGACAGGATCTGACTGCGGAAAGATTTGTACACAACCCCTTTGTATCCGCCATGACAAATACTCCGCCCTTCCCGGCTCCGATGATGTATCGTACCGGTGACATAGTAAGGCTGCTGCCCGATGGAAATATTGAATTTATCGGGAGAATTGATCTGCAGGTAAAGATCCATGGTTACCGGGTGGAGTTGGGTGAAATCGAAAATAAATTAATGAATTTCAGGAGTGAGACTTTCCAGGTAAAGGAGGCTGTAGTAGTGGACAAGGAGGATCGTCATGGCGACAAATACCTAATAGCCTATATTGTCGCAGAAGGTGAGCCGGACGAAGCAATTCTTAGGAAGCACCTGCAGGATGATCTACCCTTCTACATGCTTCCGGCGGAGATTAGAAAACTCGCGGAAATACCGCTGACGTCAAATGGCAAAACAGACAGACAGGCGCTTTTAAGTGACAGGTATTAATGGAAATATTTTATCGCGCTGAGCAAAATAACAAGGTGAAAGCTGTCCCCCCGACTCCTGGCTCTTTTGCTTTCGCAAAAAGCCTGCATCGGAGGTACCGATTTGGTTTTCAGGAGGTGATCAGCATGCTTGGCTTGCGGCCAGCCTCGTTGAACCGCAGCCAGGTGGAATATCTCCTAAGGAAATTTTGCACCCTGGTAAGAAAATTTTTCTGCAACCGAAAATTTATCTTTGAATTGATATGTTATAAAAATAAAGGAGGTTGTTTGCATGTCTGAAATACAGATGGAGGAAATCATAGACAGAGTTTTGGATGTGATTCGAGCAAATGCCGTCGTAAACATGGATAAAGTAAATGAATATTCCAAAATCAAGGATGAACTGGGCATTGACTCTGTAAGACTGATCAATTTGATTGTTGATCTTGAGGAGGAGTTCGGCTTCAAAGAGGCGGGGAACTCGTTAGAACTGGATAACTTTATCACAGTCTCTTCAATCGCAGGGTACGTCATAAAAAAGCTATAAAAGATCTATAGTAACGAAATAATGACAGGGGGAATATAGCATGCCGCAAATGGTAAGCGAGTTGTCCAAAGAAAGGCAGTTGATCCTGCTATGCTCCAGAGGGGTTCTAAACAAAGAGCATACCGAAAGAATAAACGAGATCCTATCCGGAAGGCTTGACTGGCGTGAAATATTGTACCAGGGGGTTACGCACAGAACCCTGAATCTTATGTACTATCACCTGAAAAACCTCGGCCTGACCGGTAAAGTGGAGGAAGAGGTTCTGAAGATCATGAAAACACAGTGCAAGGTATACGGCCTGAGAAACAGGACTTACTTTGCAGAAATAAAAAAGATTTACGGGAAGCTGAATGAAAATGGAATCCGTGCTGCTATACTCAAGGGTAATTTTTTATCTGCAAATGTATACCCTTCTGTTGAGACAAGAACCTTTAACGATATCGATTTTCTCATCGACCTCAAAGACGGGGACAAGATTGTGAAAATACTTGAAGATATGGGGTATGTACAGGGCCAGTATGATGAGGAAACCGGTGAGATCCTCCCCAGTACGCGAAAAGAAAAGATGTATCACCAGCTGTCAACCGGCGAACTGAAAGAATGCCTTAAAAAAAATGACGATCCCTTTGTGCCCCTGTACCAGGGAGATTTAAACTACACCATCCTTTGGAAAGGCAACTTTCCCTACAACGTGGAGACATCCGAATTATTGGAAAGAGCAATGAAAATTGAATTTGAAGATTCAAACATCTATGTGCTGGATTACGAGGATTTCCTTATACAGCTGGCTTGTCACCTGTACAAGGAAGCAGCGCTGCTGTTTTGGATCAATGACCTGCGGGATCTGAAGATTTATAAGTTTGCAGATATTGCAATTTTTATCGAAAAATTCAACACAAAAATACGCTGGAATAAGCTTATTGAATTCTGCCAGAGGACAGGATGCGGCAAAATAGTATATTATGCATTCCACTATGTCAATCTCATGTATGGCCAGGTGATCCCGCAGGAGGTCATGACCCGGCTTGAGCCTGAAGACAAGCGATACCTGGACGAGTACGGCGTTGAAAATAAAACGCCGGGAGTATGGAAGCATGATTTCTTCACACGACTTTTTGACACCGATAGGGTTCTGGAATTGACCGGAGAAGCTTCAGAGGCTAAGAAAAAGTTCATTGACGCAGAAAAACGGATTTTGGAAAGCTGATCCGATTGAATAGTTCGACAGAGGTTACTTTATCAAACGTTTTAAAGGCTGGGCACTAAAAATCTGATCGTTACAGGGTTGCCGACGTATCTGCTGCGATACCATCTGTCTGAGGGCCGAACCCCAAAGGATACAAAGTCACAATTATTACAGACGCAGCAGGTACCTTTGGCATTTATCCTTCTACTTCATCCAGCAACATCACCCCCAGTTTGAGGGCTTTAATAGCCGCTTCCACGGTACATCCTGCCCCCAGTTTTTTGAAAATGTTCAACTTATGGTATCTAACAGTACCCAAGCTAAGGCCCATTTCCAGAGATATGGCCCTCTCTGTCAGCCCCCTGGCAAAAAGCTTTAAGATGGATAGCTGCTTATCATTGAGCTTAATCACGTGCTTTGTATGATGAACTTCCTTCGCAGCCATGACCGCCAGCTCATTTTCAATCCTGTATCCCAACAACTCCACTACCGCTATCAATTCTTTCATCAGCATGTCTTCCATATCACATACGGCAAGGTACCCTGCCGGTTTCTTATTACACCATATCGGAATGGCGTGGCAGTACCATCCTTTAAGGAAGCTGCAAAAATTGTACTGGGGTAAAAGACAAATCGGCTTTTTAAGCCGCATAGCCATTGCAATTGCATTGGTTCCGCTAGACTCTTCCAAAAAGGACATTCCTGTAGTCATCCGCCACTCCTCAAAGCTTTTGGATGCCCGTCTGCTGCTTTTTCTTAATAAAATCCCATCCCGGCTCGCTAATAAAAAAACGCAGCTTTTGCTAACCAGCAGGTCCTTCAAGGTCTCCATGGAGCGTTCAAACGCCGAGATGATTTTTTCATTTTCCCTCAACCTGCTTTCCAGTTCATCGTTTTTCAAGTTAACAGCCGGAATTGTATCCTTACTCAACATCCCCCGTTCCATACACCTTTCCCATGAAGACAAAATTTCTCTCAAAGATTCCTGATCCTTATGCATGTACTTCCCCCCGCTATATAAATGTACCTGGGCTGTATTCATTTTATTAGCAGTATTTTTGTAAAATGATTTTTTTTAAACTTTTCCCATAATTGCCCGCATGCATCGATTGATCACTACGGAAAAGATGGTATCTTGTGACTTCAAATAATTTTACTGAGAATTAAAAGCGCGGCTATACCGGGCTTTATCTTATTTTAGTGTTTATAGTAGTGCTTTGAGATTAAGTTAAGCATTTCATCAAGTTCGTCACTCATCTTAAGTATATCAACCTGGTTAAGTTTTTTTTCCTGCAATGCTTTCTTAAGTTTATCTCGCAATTCTTCTGCTTGCTTTTGTAAATTCGTACTATTTATCATATATCGACCACCTTTAGTAAAGCCCGAGGATAGCCGCGCCAATATACATTATATAATTTATTGTTATATTTTAACATATTTAGTATAAATAAATGTAGTGATGGTATGGTTCATAAGTTGCATGAATGGGGTAAACTTTTTGTTTATTGTTCAACTAATGGAAAGACTACTACGGTGAATTTAGCAGACTGAGGATTACTTGATCCCAGATAGAAAAAATGCATTGATTTTGTCAAAATAATTCATGTCCTGCTCCATGGCAATCCATTTATTCACTGATGACACTTTATTTTCCTGACATAGTTTTTGATAATCAAGGGCTTTGTCTGTGAGCATATAGTCAAAATGGCCATTATGCCGATCTTTATCCATTAGTATATAACTACAGTTTGGATTCACAATTTTGTCTCTTTTTATGTAGATAGGACTTTTACCGCCATAATATTCATCCATTACACCGCTGATTACCAATACAGGAATATCCGTGGAGTTAATACCATCTACCGCAGAAAAGCGGACGGTATCTTTTCCAAAAACAATACGCAAATAAATACCAGCCATTGCTCCCAAGATTGTACCCAATTTGCCAGTAAATCTTTTTATTGAATAGTTCCACTGCTCGACAGGCTTATCAAAACCAGATGCAGCGACAACTGCTGATATTTTGTGGCAGAACCTGGGCACTGCCGCTGATGCATAAGCACCAAGACTGTGCCCATATAACAGTAAGGGTAATTCATTAAATCGATCTGACTTCTCAATAAAGGATAAAACAGCATCCAGATCTTTTACAGACTGAGCATGGTTTATCATATTTTTTCCTTCACTGTTATAGTAGCCTGTATAATCATAGCATAATACACTCCAACCATTATCTACGAAGTATCGCATAGCTGTTAAACTCAATTCAGTGGCAGCCCTATGTCCCGAGCTAATAATAATTAATCCCTTTTTTTCCTCCATACCATATAGAAATCCGTTCAGCATATATTTTCCAGAAGGAATGCGAAGTGTCTCTCGTTGATATTGCGAAGAAAAGTCTGAATAGGTCAGAAACCAATTGTAATTAAAGTTATCATAATCTGCTCTTTTAAACTGTTCCCTATGGGCACTGTTAATTTTATGAAAAGCTAAGATGCAAAAACCAATAAGAAACATTAGAATACCAAAAAATAATAGTAGTATTATATTCATTCTTCTACTTGATAGATAGAATCATCCACCTTCTCCTCTCTGCAATTTCTATATCCTTAAAGTGAAATATTATTCGCGATAAACAGAGAAAGCATATAGAAAATGTAGTTATTTATGTTATCATAAATTTAGCCAAGACTTCGTTTAAGAATTTTTGAATAGTTTTCAAACGTTGTGCACCATTAAGCAAAGGATTCAATATAATGCCCAATTGACCATATACGCAAAAACTTGCGAAAGCAGCCGGATCCTCCGTATTCAGTTTTTCTTCCAGGACCTCTTCCTTCGTTCTTTTTTCTACCTGTGGCAGAAGCTTACCACAAATTATTAGCCAGATCTTCTCATGAACATCATTGTTTTCACTGGAGTGGAAAAACTTAAAGTAATAATTATCAGAATTTTCAATATCAGAAATAGTTTTAAAGAAGAAAAGTATCTCTTTTAGCGTTTTGTTCTCATCCTTCAGAACTGGCATTATACGTGCCAGGATAAGCTCCGCATATTCATTAATAGCGCTTTCAAATATTTCATCCTTGGATTTAAAATATCTGTAGCACAAGCCCTGAGATGTACCGATGCTTTGCGCAATATCGGTGATGGAGGTATGACTAAAACCTTTTTCGTAAAATAGCTCCATGGCTGCATCTAATATTTCCTTGCGACGTTCATCTACTGCTTTTACAATTCTCATATAACTCACCCTATATAAGACTTTACTATAGATGCTCTTACTTGTCAATGAATAATGTTCATTCATTGTAATTCCGGATACCCTCCATTCTATCTACTGCCACAATTTCCTACCCCTTAACCCGACTGCCAAACATAACTTCGGGGGCGGAACGGGCCGGCCTTTCGGGCATAGAACTATATGGAGAAGGCTCGTGGTCAACTGGATTCGCCTGCCTCTTTCTTAAGACGCCTCCCAGTTGTTATTTCGCGGTTGGCTGGACCTGTATTTATCCTGATATAGGAGTTTTTCTATTTAACAGCACAACTCTTTTTTCATCCACTTGCCAAGCAAGTTGTTTACTCCGGTTATGCAAAAGGCTTTCAAGATAATAACCTTGAAAGCCTTCGTTCAGCCAGCTAGATGAGGTCGTACCGGAGCTGCCTCCATATCATTTCTATGGTTTGCATTACCGGGATAGACCGCATTGACATTATTAAGTATACTAGCCATAGTCGACTAGATCTGAAAATTGGCTCATCACAGTACAAGAGGGATCATTGAGGGGTTCCGGTATAATATCCGTAGCAGCAGGAAGCCAAACTACCACCTATCTCATTGGATATGCTGCTCATGAGTGCTTCCTGCAGCAGCATAAACTCTTCTGCTGTAAGTTTAAGTCATCCTCGTTGATTAGCGGGCATTTACATATCCTGAATATACCAGAGTAATGTTATAATAATAGTAGCCGTAGTCGACTAGATCAGGCATTTGGTTCGTCACAGTACTGGACGAAAGGTTGATCGACCCGGCATAATTCGCGTCACTATAGTATATCGAATAATAACCACCCATTACCGCAGATATACTGCTTTCAAGTGTATCGGGCGTAGCATATACGCCGATATTGTATGTTTGCGTTACCCATATGCTGGCGGGTATAATCAGATACCCGGAATAGACCACATTGACATTGTAGGTATAGTAATTGTTATCGACTAAATCAGGTACCTGACTAGTTACGGTATAAGATGAATAAGGAAGGTATCCGGTAACACCACCCGAGCTGTAATACGCCGTCGACGGTATCAAGGAACTCAGATCCATACCGGCAGGGCCGAAAAACGAGTAACTGATTGTCGTGCTTCGTACTATGTTATCTGCGAATGCACTCATGCTGAAAGTCATTAAAACCATCAAAACCATTGCAATGCAAAGAACTCTTTTTGATACCCTGGTTTTTAACATCATTACTTCACTCCTTTTCATAATAAGTTTACTATCCATCAAAGGGTGACTCCTGTATTCAACCACATGGTTTTTATTGGATATCCATCTATTATTATAACATTTTGTAATATTTAGTCAATATATGGCTTGCATTTATTTCAATTTATTGTAGCTTTATTTAATTTTTTAAATTTTATGGAATAACGCAAACGTATAATGTCCCCGGAAGATACGATTCTTATTCATATCTGTGTTGTGTTCGATTAAGGTTATTTTATAGTTATAACTTTCGTCTTTTCATCCCAGGAAACTTCCCTGCCCAACGCCTCCGCGATAGGCCTGACCGCTCCATAAGTTGTGCCGGCAAAAGCAATCGCCTGAATATTTCCGGTATATCCATTCACATGTATCTTGTTACCGTCTGTTTTCAACAGCACCGGTCCGATACATTCAAGTACTTCCTGTGCTTTAGTCAGCGTATTTTTGCCGGCAATGCCATCGGGCTTCAGTCCAACGATCATTTGAAACGACTTAACATCCATAGGGTAATATCCTCCTCCCATGTATTCATAATACTCAGTCTTTTTGGCAGCCCAGCTCATACCCCTGGTCTCCACCGCTTCAACATGCCAGGGTTCATAGGACATTGCTCTATATTTTAAACAAAATGAAAGGACCCGGTTGCCAAAGTCCCCGGGATGTGTATATCTATCCTGTTTAGAACCATTAAAATATTGTCTTGCGTTATTAATACCATTCTCCGTCATAATTACAAACCTTTTTTACACCGTTCATTATTACTGTTGAACCAGGAGAATACGATTTGCCTGCATACGTACAATTTTTGCTGATAATGCCTTGAACATCTCCATTGCTGAACATAGTTTGGTTATATATGCTGTATAGGTAAGGGCACTGATAAAAGATATACGGGCATTTGTAACACATATAAATCACTTTCTTGAATTATTTATATGGTATATTATGTTAACAGCGATGTATAAGTTCTTATATTACATATGAAAATCTTTGGGGGGGGCAAATGCAAGCGCCGTTGTCTACAGCTTTGTTGAAACGGCAAAGGCCAATAATCTTTACACATATCTGATGATTTGCTTTTACACATGCCGGAAACGGAGCATTCGTGGCCATTCTACCACCCAGATATGCTTTACAATGATAACAGTCCTCTCCTTGGTCCGCATGATCGAATGGACATAGACTTCATCGTCACTGGGAGCCCTTTTTTCATTGCCTTCCAGCTCATAATTTTATTTAATCTCTACAGAAAACTTGATATCCTCTCCAATCAATTCAAAGAATCGTTTTATTTTGTTGTCTACATTAAGAAGCATGGAGTCGTTCATAATGCACTGTACCGTGGCATATCCCAGAAACTTTCCATCTTCGGTTAATGCTATTAAATCATCCTGCTTTACATTGTTGCTTTTTGGCACTGTAATAATCATTGCTTAATCCTCCCATATCTATTATTAGTTTATCCGGTTATTTTAATAACTATTACTTTGGCCAAACTCAGCTGCAATGAGTTCGCTATACAACAACAAAAAAGAGACTGATTCAAACATTCGTTGACTCAATCTCTGTAAAGGTTTCCACAATCGACATTAGTCCAAAAGCTCTGCATTCTACTCTTTTCAAGTTTAAAATAAAAGATCTCAACTTTCGCACATGGCTAATATGCTGTGAACATTGAAAAATCAATAGTTTTGGGCAATAAAAAAGTCCAAGAAGCCCCTTCTTTGCGATATAATAGAAGTGACCAAACCCCATTAAAATCAACCTTCGGAGGTTCTTGGACATGTCTATTGTATCACAGAAGATGAATACAGAAAATAGGTTCGCAATTACAGTTGATCACTTTTTCAAAAAGTTTTCTTTAGGTTCAATCTTGAAAGAGTCAAATGCATATACGGAAAAAGGTGTCCCTTGTGTTCACGTATTCAAAGTCCTTCTCATGTTAGCTTTTTCAGGCAAGAACCTGTTCATGAATTATGCGGCAGAGAACCATGAAATACCATTCGCAAGAGATGTTGTCTACAGATTCTTGAATTCCGTGCATATCAACTGGCAGAGATTTCTTTACCTGCTTTCTGCAAAGGTGATAAACCACCATATTGATGCGCTTACAGCGGATAATCGGGCAGATGCTTTTGTTATAGATGATTCCTTCTACAGCAGGACAAGAAGTAAAGCGGTAGAACTTCTATCCTGGGTTAAAGACCATGCTGACGGTAATAAGAACAAAAAAGGGTTTCGCATGCTTACTCTTGGCTGGACGGACGGTAATTCGTTTATCCCAGTAGCCTTCAACCTTTTAAGTTCGGCTGATTCAAAGGTTCGTATCAATCCAGCAAGAGAATCGCTAGACAAAAGGGTTGTTGGATTTAAACGTCGTGAAAATGCCTTGTCCACTTCTCCGGAATCTGCTCTTGCAATGCTGAAGCAAGCTGTCGCTGCTGGTATAAAAGCTAAATATGTCTTGTTTGACAGTTGGTTTTCCTTCCCCTCTACCATTATAAGGGTTTGCAAAATGAACCTTAACGTGATAGCAATGTTGAAAGATACTCCAAAGATTTACTATACCTTCAACGGTGGAAGGAAATCATTGCGTGAGATATACCGAACTGTCAGGAAACGCAGAGGAAGAGCAAAATACTTGGCATCTGTCCTGGTAGAACTGCACGATAAAGAAGGGAACACCGCTCCAGCAAAAATCGTCTTTGTCCGTGACCGTAGGAACAAAAGTAAATTGGTATACTATTGTTTGGCACTGTCCGAGCGGGGTTTTCTGAAATAAAATTATTGTATACAACAAATATTGCTAATGCTAAAATTCCTAAAAATAATAATCTGAAAAACACCTTAAAGTTCATACTACCTCTTTTATATAAAGGTATCAGTTAGGATCGATCCCTTAGTTTATCTTGTTTAGGCTATTATATCTAATTATTATTTATTATACCACTATTGTAATTGATTAACATCAAATAATATGTTAATTAATCGAAAGGAATTTTTAATAACAATCAAATAATACCGATTGTAAAATAAGATGGTTTTAGCCCTTCAGAGCAAATTAAGGTTCTCACAACGCTGGGAATACATAGATTCCAGAAATGTAATCAAACTCCTAAAAAATATATACATTAATTTGCTGCAGATATCTTCAATTTTCGATATGGTTCTATAATCTAGCAACACTGGAGAAAGAGAAGTCGGATCATAAGTTTTATTTTTCGCCAGCTTTTATTATATCATTTTCTATAATGAACTACTTTGCCCATGGTGACACGAATGCTCTCTAGATATTTAAATGTGGTTTTATCTATACCTTCACCAACTTTGCTTATATTATACTTATATTTGCTATATCAAATTCAATGAAAGCCATGTAAGCACATTTTATATTCAGTATAGCAAGCAAAAACCAATTTTTAGTGAACTGTAGAAACAAAGTCCAGCAGATGCATTGAATAAGTATTGAGAGATCAAATGTTAATAAAAATAAGCCTGAATAATCCTGATCTTATCTGTATCTTAAGGAATGGTTCTAATACGTTTGTCCCCAAATCGTCCCCAGTTTCACTTTATGTCAACCATTTTCCAGATATTACAAAACCCTACAAGCTTTATGCCTGTAGGGTTTCCTGTTGGTTGCGGGGCCCGTATCACTTCAAATTCACAATTGAGAGGAAGTGATAAAAATCTTATTCCGATTTTGTTTTCCAGATAAATTCACCGGCTTTGTTAATGTATCCTGATTCGGTATCAGTAGATACCATAGCAAAACCATTTTTAAAAGGAGAATAGACTGCTTTAAACTGAGGC
>JAEWQC010000178.1 GCA_023399355.1 Bacillota bacterium
ATGCGGGTATACGAATACAAACCGGCAAAACGTCTGAATAAAGGTAATAAATGAAGCAGTTCGTCATCAATCGGATATTCACTTTTATATCCGTCCAGAAAACATTCCCGTCCCCTCTTATGCCTGGTTGGTGTTATAGCTTCTTTTATACTGTCCAGTGTCTGCTCGATATCCATAACGTACCAATGATACATCGCGTCATCGAAATCAATCACATTGCAAAGGCTTGTGGCCTCATCATAAAAAACATTATCCAGCTCAAAATCGTAATGAACCAGCCCATAAGTATCTTTATTTTTGGGAATTCTGGAAAAAGCCTTCTGAAGCAGTTCCGTCTCTCTTCGCGCCGGGTCCTGGTTTTGAAACTCCGATAAAATGCTGCCGACCCAGGAGAGCACCTCTTCATAGGACCATCTTTTTTTTGCCGGAACAAACATGGAGGATAATTGATGCAGCTTCCCCAGTGTCTTTCCGAATTGAAACAGGAGACCTTCCTCCAAATCCAGCTCTCCCATCTGCTTCCCCGGAACTCTGTCAAATACGGCTGCATGGTATTCTCCCCAAGGCGTTCCGGCCGTTACAAGTTCCTCCGCATCATTGGACAAGACGGTTCTTAAAGCAGGAAATTCATTGGAATGCAAGTAGCGTATAAATTCCAATTCCGCTTCAATATTATTTTGATCTTTTTCCGAAACAGGTGCAAATCTTAATAATCTGCTTTTTCCTTTACTTTGAAAAGGATAAATGGCATTGGAGGAAATCCTGAAATACTTAAACAATTCGAGGGAGCTTTCATCATATTCCCAGTTTCCCAGGAGCATTTCTGCCAAATTTCTATTGTCAAACAAATACTTTAATTTCATCATGCGGCTGCCCCATTTCAAGTTATTCTACTGTTTCCTTGTGCAAAAAAGCCACAGGCTGTTTCGCTGCGGCAATAAACATTTATGAATAAACATATTATATATTCTGTATCGAATAGAAGCAATTGCCACAAATGATTATAATCATTCTTTCCGCCTCAATCGTATCCAAGTATATAAATCCAAACAGAAAACTGCAATTTAATATTAATTTGAACTTGTCACTCTTTCATTCTTAATAAGCATATTTAACTTGTTTACACAAATCAATACTACATATCCTGCCATACCGCCAAGTAATCCTGAAACAAAATAAGTAAGTACACATCCCACATTTATACTATTTTCCAGAACGAGGCTAAAACATCCTCCGGTCAAGATCCCAAGAGCAGAAAAGATTAATGACAATGACAGGGCTTTACATGCTTTGTTCCAGATAACAGGAAAAAAGTAGCCAATAGGTATAAATATAAATATACACTCCACCATATGCCATTTATCAGTAAAAAGCAAAGAAGAACCACCAATAGCAGAATAATGATCTCTATAAGCCATAGTATAACCTGTCATAGGAAGAAAACAGAAAATAAGCAAAATGAGAGTAATGACTGCTCCGAATATAACGTTACCTGAATTCCTGAAACTCAATAAAGATTTGTACAATTTCTTTTTTATGTAACTCGATTCTCCAAATCTTTCAATTGCTCTTTTGGTTGATTCGCTCTCTGAAAATCCATTTTTTATGAACTCTGATTGTAGAGATTCCAAATGGTCTTTAAATTCTTCGGCAAGTTCTTCTTTTTTCTTCATATTTAACCCCAAACCGTCTGTTATTGTGTTAACATATGATTCAAACTCGTACATAAAAAGCCCTCCCTGCAAGACTTAATCAAATTATTCAGTACCACCCATTCATCTAATTTACCAGATAACTCCTTTTTTCCTTCTTCTGTAATGCTATAATACTTCCGCCTCCCCCCCGATTCCGAATCTCCCCAGTAGGATTTAATGAGTTTTTGCTTTTCCAGCCTTTGAAGAGCAGGATATAATGTACCCTCACCCATGGAATACAGGTTATTGCTTTTTTCTTTTAATCTTTTTGCAATTTCATATCCGTATAAATCCTCTTTTTCTATTAGCGATAACAGTAGAATCTCGGTACTTCCCTTCATCATCTCTTTATTCACTTTCTCACCACCTTCCTGATTCATCCATTAATATGGTACCACATATTACATCGTAATACAAGGTATTTTATTTCTATTTTGAAACATTCTTATTACTATTAACATCTATTATTTTTGATATATCCAATTGTTCAGGGTAAAGATATATATGAGAATTTGTTACATAAAACAGAGAGGATATAATAAACCATGTCCGAACATAAATATACAAATAAATTAATTCAGGAAAAATCCCCCTGCCTCCTCCAACACGCCCACAATCCCGTGGATTGGTACCCTTGGGGACCAGAAGCATTCGCTAGGGCGACTTCAGAGGACAAGCCAATATTTCTCAGTATTGGCTATTCGTGCTGTCATTGGTGTCATGTCCGCATATAACAGTAATTCGGATAGTAATAATTCTTGGGTTCATTCAAATCGTTGTAAGTCGCATGTATTATATGGATTTGTTGCAGTTGCAAATCTATTCATAGCCGAGGTATCTCTATGCATTTATGAATATCATCCTTATTAACTTCAAATGTATTTTCAATAACTCCTGGCAATAGAGTGTAAATAGAGCACCCAATTATTTCATCAAAATGTCTCTTGGTCTTAAGTACAGATTTCCACACATCAATCATATATTCAATTATGTTCAGAATTTTTCCCTCATTTCTTATTCCTGCTTCAACCATTCTTTTTTCAATTAGGCAGAATCCTGTTGAAAGAGCAACCGCATCACATAGTTGAATTAGCAAATCGTATTCATCAAACTGTATACCATTAAAAAAATCCTGTACAAAGTTATATTCCTCCAGTGTACAATCCCACTCGCCTTTTGCAGAGTGAGTATGTGTCATACAAATTCTTGCGGAATCAGGGAAGCCCTTTTTCATAAGAAAATTATATCCATCAATAGTGTGTCTTGTAAAACTAATCCCTTCTCTTCTGCCTATATCATGTAGTAAGCCGAATATATATGCTATTTCAGGGTCAAGATCGTTATCACGTTCAGCTATTAATTTGGCGGCTAAAGCAGTATTTATAGAATGATATATCCAAGGACCTGGATTTAATTTTCCCCCTTCCTCTAATAACCCTTTTGCCATTGCTAAAGAAGGTATTTTCACTAATCGTCACTCCCAACTTAAATATATGATATCGATGATTTCCCATGGAGACAAAGCATACTCCCCAAATATATAGGGTTAACTGAGGTTTGGCGGCAAAAAAACACACAAGCATATTTTATCACGCTTGTGTAAAAAATTACAAGAAATTCCGCCAAATCTTAGGTAACCCATAATGAACGAAACCGCGGAAGATAGGGCAGATACTATGGAGTTTTAATCTTTTATCTTTTCATAAAAGTATAGTTTTCAATCAAAATCTCACATATACTGATTGAAATCTTCCACTTAAGTTGCACTTAAAAGCAGTAACAGCTACAATACAAACATAGCTTCCCCCTCCCCATGACAGGGCTCTGGGCTGATAGCTACGAAATTTTGGTGTACGTAAGGTGGAGATAGGACCGTTGATCGTGTGAGTTTGCCACAACCGCAACACGGACAAAGGGTAATGTCTCTGCCTACAAGCTTTATCATCATTTCAGCAACCGTTGGCTTTTCCGATTTCTTAACATGAAATACAGCACCGGTCAGTTTTTTGCATAACCTCAGTTTGGTATTTTTGTTCCTACTGCCGAGTATGCCGTAATGCCTGATTTTAACGAATCTGTCCGGTAGAATATGCACAAGAAACCTGCGGATGAACTCTTCTGCACTGACAGTCATCAACTTTTCTTTTTTCTTGTCTCTGTAATCTCGCCACTTAAAGCTAACCTGACCATTTTCAAGCTTATCGATTCTGTTATTGGAGATTGCAACTCTATGGGTGTATCGTCCAAGATATTCAACTACACATTCGGCATTTCTAAAGGGCTTTTTACAGTAGACAACCCATTCGGTTTCATACCATTTACTCAGTAAATTCTCGAATACAGAAGCCTTCGTCATATATTTTATTGAGCCGTGGAATTCAAGCCTTTTATCGTAATACGCCTGCTTCAGGTAATATAAGAACTTACCTCTGAACATCCGTGATAACACCTTAACTGGGATGAAAAACTTCTTTTTGGACCTTACCCATTCATTTAAGGCAGATAATCCTCCCCCGGGCACAATGCAGTGAATATAGGGGTGGTGCATAAGGTTTTGCCCCCAGGTGTGCAAAACTGATGTGAAACCGAGCCTTGCGCCAAGGTGCTTTTTGTCATTTGCTAATTCAAGTAAGGTCTCCGACGCCGCCTTAAATAATATATTGTAAACTACCTTTTGATTTTGGAAAGCAATAGGGTTAATAGTATCCGGTATGGTAAATACAACATGAAAATACTGCACAGGGAGTAAGTCTTCCTTTCGATCTTCGATCCAGCGTTCTTTTGCAAGTGTCTGGCATTTGGGACAATGCCTGTTACGGCAGGAGTTGTAGGATATTCTGGTATATCCGCACTCATCACATTCATCTACATGACCACCCAAATCGGAAGTGCGGCATTTTTCAATGCTGTTCATAGCTTTATGATGGGTCAGTTGCAGCTTATGTACCTTGCGATAACTCTCTCCATGCTGTTTAAATATGTCTTGTATTTCAACCATTTTCTCCTCCCAGTGTATCAAGAGGACTCTTTACGTTAAGGCTATTCATGTTTGCCACGTGCAGGTAGATGGTAGTTGTAGATATATCGGCATGCCCCTGCAGCTGCTTGATGTGAAACAGGTTGACATTAGCTTCCAGCATATGAGTCGCGAACGCATGCCGACCAAAATCCAAACGTTTGGATTTCCTTCGTTATCCAAACTTAAATAAAATCCAAACCTTTTGTCCGAAGCACTGATTATTTGACCAAATTTTCACCAAAAGGTTTGGATATTTTTTTATTATTTTTCAATTGGATTTAATCCAAAAAAAATCTATGAGTCATCAATTATTTTCCCATTTTCTCTTAGATAATGCTTGGGTTCTAGACCTTTGTAAATCAAGTAATATAATTTATATCTTTCCTTATATTTGTAAATAGAGGATACAACATTGAATATTAAATCCAGACCTTTTTTAATCAAAATCCTTATATATCAAACGTATTTGAAAAAGGTTTGGATTTTATAAAGGTTTGGATAACTCAATGAGTGCAGAGAGACGTCCTTTTTGATTCCGTCTTTCTTTACAGCATTGTAGAACAAGTCCTGAATGCTTCTCCTTGTGAGGGAAGTACCTTTCTCCCTGCCTTCGAAAAGCCAGTCCTTTGGCTTGTAGACTCTCCAATACTCATGCAATATTTCAAGGCTCTTCTGAGAGAGAATGGCGTATCTGTCCTTTTTTCCCTTACCCTGGCGTATGAATATACGCATACTCCTGCTGTCAATATCACTTACTTTGAGACCTGCAACCTCACTAAGCCGTAAACCTGATCCGTATACTGTCATCAGAACACATTTGTGTTTCAGGTTATCGGTTACATCAAACAGCGATTGAACTTCTTCCTTCGTAAGAATATCAGGCAGCTTCTTGGGCTTTTTAAGTCTTGGTAGGTTTTCCGAGTCCCATACCCTTTTGAGTGTTTTCTGATAAAGAAATTTCAATGCAGAGTTGTAAAGGTTAAACGGTACTGGCAGCCAG
>JAEWQC010000192.1 GCA_023399355.1 Bacillota bacterium
GCCATGGGAAGGGCCATATCAAAGAAATTTTTCACCGAGGCGAAATCCAGTGTCATTACGCTCGATCCAAAACTTGAACAAATTATTATGGATTCGCTGCAGAAAACAGAAACCGGCTCTTATCTTACACTGGAACCGAGTGTTACCAATACGATTATGGGCAGCTTGTCCAAGCAGGTACAAAAGCTGGTACAACTGGGACAGCAGCCAATTGTACTGGCATCACCCATTGTAAGGCTTTATTTTAAAAAGATGGTTGATCAGACGATACCGGGGATTGTCGTATTATCATACAATGAACTTGATCCGAATCTCGAGATTCAGTCAATTGGTGTCGTAAGTGTGTGATACGGTGTAAGATGCGGCAGTATAAGCAAATTGTATGTATTTGATGTTTATGATAATATGGTTGTATACAAAAAAGTCGATTTATGGTTTTCACTGCAGGATTCCAATTAAATTTTGCAGGAACCCCTTGAAGGCTTCATGACAATAAATTGTTGAAACAGAGGGAAATATGAAGATTCGCCGTTATATGGCCAAAAACACACAGGAAGCAATCCTCAAGGTCAAGATGGATCTTGGAAATGAGGCATTGATTCTCAATACCCGCAAGGTCAAGAAGAAGGGCTTCTTTGGCCTGTTTGCAAAACCTATGGTAGAGGTGCTTGCTGCTATTGATGAATACAATGTGACAAAGACGGAAGGCGAAGTTGTCAAACCTTCTGTAAAGCCTGCTGTTTCTGGTGAATCCGGTGAAAAAATTAATTTAGATAAAAAAGAGGAAAAAATAACTAATCTGGAGAATAAAATATCTAACATGGAGGAAATAATCCAAAAAATTTATTTTCAGATGCAAAATGGCGAAATATCGACACAAATACCGGCGCAAATATCGACACAAAAGCAGACGCCAATGCCGACGCAAATGCCGGCTCAAGCGCCGACGCAAATACCGGCTCAAGCGCCGACGCAACTGCCGTCACAAATACAGAATGAGGAAAGAGCGGCAGCGGCTGCAAAAGTTGCAGGGATGTTTTACGGAAACCTTGTGAAAAATGAGGTCGATGCGGATATAGCAAAAAGGATAATGGATCTGGCGGCTTCAAAAGCCGGTACAGGTACAGGTGTCAATGATACGGCGGCGCAATTATACAGTATCATTTCCGGTATACTGGGCAAGCCTGAAACAATCAGACCGGGTACACCAGGAAAGCCCTCAGTCATTATATTTGTAGGTCCCACTGGCGTGGGGAAGACGACTACACTGGCTAAGATTGCAGCGAATTACCTGTTGAACCAAAAGAAATCGGTCGGAATGATTACAGCTGACACGTACAGAATTGCAGCTGTGGAGCAGCTCAAGACTTACGCGGAAATACTTGGAATAAACGTGTCCGTTGTATATACTGCAGCAGATATGAAAGAAGCAGTCAGCCAACATTCCGACAAGGATGTCGTGCTTATAGATACAGCCGGCAGAAGCCATCGGAACAAAGCACAGTTCGAGGAGCTTAAAACGTTGATAGCAGCATCCGGAGCAGATGAGGTGTACCTTGTCCTCAGCGCGACGACGAGTCTTAGAAATTGCAGGGAGATTTTGAGCAGTTATGAGTTCTTGAACAATTATAAACTGATATTTACAAAAATGGACGAAGCACCGGTGCAAGGCATCATATTGAATGTGAAATATTACACCGGAAAGAGCCTTTCATACATTACAACCGGACAGAGTGTGCCTGATGATATAGAAACAGCCAATATCGAAAAGATAACCAAGAATTTGATAGGGAGCATCGTTTAATGAGGGATCAGGCGGATAAATTACGACAGGTTATAGACAATTTAAAAATGAAGCAGGCGGTAAACCAGGTCATAGCACCTTCTGTCCCTGTAAAGCGCTCAGCCAGAGTGATTACAGTAACCAGCGGCAAAGGCGGAGTTGGAAAAACAAATGTAACGATAAATCTTGCAATTGCTTTAAGCGAGCAGGGACTAAGAGTAGTTATACTGGATGCTGATTTTGGACTTGCAAACATAGATGTACTTTTTGGAATCATCCCGCAGTATACCTTGGTGGATGTGATAAAGAACAAAAAAAACATCCTGGAAATATTATCGGATGGCCCGAAAAACACGAAATTCATTTCCGGCGGGTCCGGTGTGGAGGATCTTGTCAAGCTTGACAGACAGCAGCTCCTGAAGTTCGTTGAAAATATGGCTTTGCTGGACAAGCTGGCAGACATTATTATTGTTGATACAGGTGCGGGATTGTCCGAAAATGTCATGAGTTTTATCATGGCAGCAGATGAGGTATTGCTGGTTACGACTCCCGAACCGACATCGATCACAGATGCATATGCGCTGATTAAAATGGTGTCAAACAGGGATAAAACAAAGAAAATCCGTGTGTTGGTAAATAGAGCGGATAATGCCGGTGAGGCTAACGATGTAATGAATAAGCTGATCCTGGTGGCAGAAAAGTTTCTTGGAATAGTTCTGGAACCTGCAGGTCATATCCTGCAGGATGACGCCGTCGTTAAGGCAGTGAAGCAGCAGCAGCCGTTCTCGATCAGTTTCCCGAGAAGCCAGGCTGCAAAGAGTATAAAAGAAATATCGGCTAGAATGATTGAAAACGGCAAAATAGCCGACCCGCTACAGAATCCGGGTATAAGAGGTTTTCTGAATAAACTGGTCGGATTTATGAGAGCATGATCCAGGATGCATGGGCGAGCAGTTGACAAAGTCAACGACCAGCCAAGGATGCATGGGCGAGCAGTTGACAAAGTCAACGACCAGCCCAGGATGCATGGGCGAGCAGTTGACAAAGTCAACGACCGGCCCGGGACATTATAAGAACCTTCAGGGGGTAGTAAATGAACATATCGGAACTTGAAATTGGTACAAAACTTGAACTTGAGCTCTTCAACGAAGCTGGCGACAGAATTGAACAGGTATTGGTCAGCGAGTTTGAATGGCATACAGGTTCGCATGAGGTTATTATCGCGGCTCCGATCTTTGAGGGCAGCGTTGTACCTTTGCATCTCGAAAGGGTTATCAATGTTTATTTTATCAAAAGAAAGGAAGATGATATTCATCTATACAAATTCAAGGCTGTTGTTAAATCCAGGGAAATGTCAGAAAATCTGCACCTGCTTAGAGTAGAAATGCTGGGCGAACTTGAAAAAGTGCAAAGAAGAAGCTATTACAGGTTAAATTGTTCGGTACAGTTGCAGTACAGAATTGTCGACAGCATGAATGAAGTATATAATGATAATATACCCTTTAAAAAGTCGTTTTCCAACAATATCAGCGGAGGCGGAATTTCCATTATGCTTGAAGAAAAGGTCGAAGTTGGCAAGCTTGTGGAATGTGAGTTGTATACCAGTCAGGACAAAAAGGTAAGGCTTTTCGGGAAAGTAATAAGATATGAAAGAAGTGAAACTGAAGGAAGATTCAAGTATGCAGCAGGTATTGCATATATAAAAATCAATGACAATGACAGAGAAGCAGTTGTGCGTTATATTTTCAATGAGCAGCGCAAACTACGCAAAAAAGGGTTGATTTAGCAAATGGCGAGAAACATTGGTGTACTTGTGGTTGATGATTCTGCATTCATGCGCAAGGCATTGACCGACATACTTGAAAGTGATAATGACATAAAAGTTATTGCAACTGCCAAAGATGGCTTGGAAGCACTTGATAAGGTAAGATCCTTTTCACCGGACGTTATAACGCTTGATGTAGAAATGCCGGCTATGGACGGATTGACGTGCCTTAAAGAACTTCAGAAGATCACGGATGTCCCGGTAATCATGCTGAGCGGTGTTACAAAGCATGGCGCAAAGGCTACAATTGAAACGCTTGAGGCAGGTGCAATAGACTTTATTACTAAACCCACAGGACTATTTGATATAACCGGAGAAGCGAAGAAAAAGGAAATTATCGAAAAAATCCGGATGGCAAAACAAATCAGCAAGAAAAAAGGCAACACCGCCAAGGAAGAGATCATAAGACCCATCCTATCCACGGACCACGAAATTAGACGGAACACCGAACTTAAAGCACTGATCGCGATCGGAACTTCCACTGGAGGTCCAAAGGCGTTGCAGGAGGTCATACCGTTTATACCGGGAGATATTCCTGCTGCTGTAGTAATCGTACAGCATATGCCGCCGGGTTTTACAAAATCACTGGCAGACAGGCTCAATACAATCAGTGACTTGTTTGTCAAGGAGGCGGAGGATAATGAGGAAATTATACCGGGTTATGCTTATGTTGCACCGGGCGACTATCACTTGGAAATACACAGGACGCCAAAAAACAAACTCAAGATCAAACTGACACAGGAACCGGCAATTGGTGGTCTCAGACCGGCTGTAAACGTGATGATGAATTCAATTGCGGCAACCAGATTTTCAAATGTAATAGGTGTGATCATGACAGGAATGGGATCCGATGGCAGTGATGGAATAGTTAATATTAAAAATTCAAATAAAGGTGTCATTATATCCCAGGATGAAAAGTCCTGTGTGGTGTATGGAATGCCAAAGTCAGCA
The DNA here is from genome assembly GCA_023399355.1 of Bacillota bacterium. GTDB lineage: Bacteria > Bacillota > Clostridia > Acetivibrionales > DTU013 > UBA1305. Next base: position 4,560 of record JAEWQC010000192.1, read on the forward strand.
GTTAAAACAGGAGTAGTGGATGCAGTTGTTCCATTGAAGGAAATTGCAGAAGTCATAGTTAAATATTTGGGGGTGGATCAGGTATGGACATGAGCCAGTACTTGGAAATTTTTATCGAAGAGACCAGGGAGCATTTACAGAGTTTGAACCAATGCCTTTTAAAAATGGAGAAGAATCCGGAAGACAATTCCATGCTCAATGAGATCTTCAGAGTGGCGCACACACTCAAGGGGATGTCCGGCACGATGGGGTTCAACAGGATGTCGAGGCTTACGCATGACATGGAAGATGTGCTGCATGCTCTGCGAAGCAACGAAATAAAGGTAAGCCCAAAGTTGATTGATATACTTTTCAAGTGTTTGGATGCGCTTGACAGTTACACAACCATGGTTGTAGAAACAAGCAGCGAAGGAACCGAGGAAAACCTTCAGATCATACAAGAACTTGCTGCGATCATAAAAGGTGAACCGGATAAGCAGGAAGTTCCGACAGTCTCTGCGGTTCCATCCAAACCTGATAATGACAGTACGGGTGAAATCCTGGCATTGAACCAGTATGACCTTAACGTTATAAGCAAAGCAGCCGATCTGGGCAACAATATCTATCAGATTACGGTAAAACTCAACAAGGGTTGTGTGCTTAAATCCGCAAGGTCTTTCATCATTTTCAAGACACTCGAAAGACATTCTGAAATTATCAAGTCACAGCCGAAGGTTGAAGATATTGAGGATGAAAAATTTGACTTTGAATTTACGGTTGTAGTCATTTCAAAGGCAGAGGAAGAAGTCTTCACAAAGGAACTGAATTCGATATCCGAGGTTGACGAGGTCATTATTAAACTGGTTGAGGCCAAGAGGGATGTTGTTGCTCAAACAGTCATTGATACAGTATCTGCCGGATCTGTGAAGGCACCGGCTCAGGAAGATCAGATTGTCAATACGGATGCGGAAGTCACACAGGTTAAGGCCGAAATGAAAAAGGCAAAGACCGGAAAGACCGTCAGGGTTGATATTGACAGGCTTGATGTGCTGTTGAATCTGGTAAGTGAACTTATCATACAAAAAACGAGACTTGAGGGACTTGAAGGTATTAACAGGACACAAGACTATGTTGAGACCATAGAGTACCTCGAAAGAATTACAACTAATCTGCATGATGCAGTTATGAAGGTCCGGATGGTACCGGTCGAAACCGTTTTCAACCGCTTCCCCAGAATGATTCGGGATATTTCCAAGGATCTCGGCAAGGAAGTCCTGCTTACAATGTCAGGTGAAGAAACCGAACTTGACAGGACCGTCATAGACGAGATCGGAGATCCCTTGATCCACTTGTTGAGAAATTCCGTCGATCATGGTATTGAATCTATGGAAAAGAGAAGGAGCCTTGGTAAGGCTGAAACCGGAAACATAGCACTCCGGGCATACCAGGACGGAAACAATGTCGTCATCGAGGTTGAAGATGACGGTGAAGGCATCAATGTGGATAAAGTCAAGAAAAAGGCAATTGAGAAGGGCCTTATAAATAAAGACATGGCTGCGAACCTCACAAAGAAGGATATCATCGATTTCCTTTTCAAGCCGAGTTTCAGCACTGCAGATAAGGTTACGGATTTATCGGGAAGAGGCGTAGGACTTGATGTTGTAAAGACAAAGATAGAAGCGCTTGGTGGTGTTGTCGAGGTGGAAACCGAGCTCGGAAAAGGCAGTAAGTTCTTTATCAGACTACCTCTTACCCTGGCAATCATTCAAGCTCTGCTGGTAATGGTCGGGAATGAAAAGTATGCAATCCAGTTAAGTTCAATCCAGAAGATCACCAACATTACTCCCGGGGATATCAAACTTGTTCAGAAGCAGGAGGTAGTGCTGTACAGGAATACCATAGTCCCGATTGTCAGACTGGATCAGGTGCTGGAGGTTCCGAAAGAGGATGCGCAGCCAAAGATGTTGACACTTGTCATTGTAAAGAGAGGTGACAGACTCACCGGTTTTGTAGTAGACCGGATTCTGGGACAGCAGGAAATCGTTCAGAAATCTTTGGGCAAGTTCCTTTCGGGGATTAAGCTGATAACGAGTGCGACGATACTTGGTGACGGTAATGTTGCACTTATAATTGATGTAAATTCACTGGCACACTGATGATGTTACTACAGGTCAATACAGCGGCATAAAAGGAGGCAAGCTTATGGAAGATAATATTTCGGAAGTCAAAAAATATTTAATTTTTAAACTTGGTAACGAGGAGTACGGTATTGATATACATAAGATAACCACGATCATCGAAAAAGACATGAACATAGCAAGAGTGCCTAAAACTCCATTGTTTCTAAAAGGCGTAATCAATCTCAGAGGGGAAATCATTCCCATCATGAGCCTGCGGATCCGTTTTGGACAGCCTGAAGATGTTTTCACGGAGGACACCAGAATTGTTATTGTAAAGCTTGATGAAATTTCTGTCGGTCTGATTGTGGATGCAGTTATAGAAGTGCTTGAACTCGATGAAGAAGCGACGGAGAGCATAGCCAATATTGCCGGTGAGATTTCTCTTGATTACATAACCGGTGTGGGCAAAGCTAACGGAAGAATAATCACTCTTTTAAACCTTGACAAACTTGTTACATTGAATGAAGAATAAGTATTTGTAAAGCAGTTCATCTAGAGGAGAGTGTTATGGTATCTGATATTAATGATTTAAGTAATATTGAACTGGATGTATTAAAGGAAATAGGCAATATCGGTTCTGGAAATGCGGCAACTGCTTTAGCGAAAATGTTGAACCGTAAAGTGGATATGGATGTGCCAAGGGCAAAAATTCTTGAGTTCAAGGAAGTAAGCGATACACTTGGCGGTGCTGAACTGCCGGTAGTCGGAATATTACTGAAGATGACGGGTGATTTGAATGGGAATATCATGTTCATCCTTCACCAACAGGCTGCGAGAATGTTGGTAAACATGCTCATGGGAAAGACTGCAGAGGCAAATGAAGAGTATACGGAAATAGAAATATCCGCCTTAAAGGAAATAGGCAACATATTGGCCGGTTCTTATCTATCTGCTTTGTCGGTACTTACCAATTTGAAGATCATGCCCTCGATACCCGAAATGGCAATTGATATGGCAGGAGCTATATTGAGTGTTCCGGCAATAGAGTTTGGGAAAGTCGGAGATACGGTGCTTTATATTGAGACTGAATTTTCAGAAGGCTCGGATAAAGTGGTAGGAGACTTTTTCCTTGTGCCTGATGTAGATACCTATGACATTTTATTGAAAGCTTTGGGAGTAATAGGTTAATGGATAATGTTATAAAAGTAGGCATGGCGGATTTGCAATCTTCGAGGCATCCATGTGTTATTACGACACTGGGTCTTGGGTCTTGTGTCGGAATCGCACTTTATGATTCCAATACAAAAATTGCCGGTTTAGCGCATGTTATGTTGCCCTCGAGTCAGCAAGCCAGAAACAATTCAAATATAGCGAAGTTTGCGGATACGGCTGTTGTTAAGCTGGTAGAAGATATGATCGGTCTCGGGGCGGTAAGGAGCCGGATTGTAGCAAAACTTGCCGGAGGAGCACAGATGTTTTCTTTCAGTGATGCTTCAGAAATGATGAGGATCGGAGCCAGGAATGTTGCTGCTTCCAAAGAGATACTGCAATATTTGCATATTCCGATTATGGCTGAAGATACCGGAGGGAACTACGGAAGAACCATTGAAATAAACTCCGGGAACGGTATCCTTTTTATTAAAACCATTGGCCACGGATTAAAGGAGATCTGAATATATGGAGCGCATCCATAAGCTGCCATTCATTCTGGGATGCTTAGCAGCGATCGTAGTTGGAATTGCTAACTATATAACCGGTTCAGGCAATCAGACGATTTTTCTGCACATGGCTGTAGTAATGACGATTTTCTATATATTAGGTGTCTATATAAGAAATACATTGATATCAATCAAAGATGAAGTAAGCAAAAAAGAAATGGAAAGACTAAAGGATGAAGAACTACGTGTGAGCCAGGAACTCGAACAACAATATGCGGCGGCAGAAGCTTCAAAACAACAGCAGGAAGACAGTGGAAATCACCAGGCACAACATAAGGTAGACCTTGTTGCAGAGGATCATATCGGAGAATTTCAGCCTTTGACTGTCAGCAGGGTCATAAGTACAAAAGTGAAGGAATGATTAAAAACCATGTTCTTAATTTAATCGTTCCCGGAAGAGTAACGGGGGATTTTGATGCAGGCCAACAACAAACAGCATGAACTATGGAAACAGTATCAGGAAAATAGAGACCCGGCAATCAGAGAGTCTTTGATACTTGAGTATTCTCATTTAATCAAGTTCATAGCAGGCCGATTGAATATTTACTTTGGCTCAAATGTCGAGTATGACGATCTTGTGGGATTTGGCGTTTTCGGCCTTATTGACGCTATTGACAAATTTGATATGAATAAGGGTGTGAAATTTGAAACATATGCTTCTTTGAGAATAAGAGGCTCTATTATAGACAGTATACGCGAAATGGACTGGGTTCCAAGATCGCTCAGGCAGAAGAACAAGGAACTTGAAAAAGCTTATTGGGAAGTGGAAAATGAACTGGGGCATTCTGCGTCAGACAAGGAAATCGCTGAAAAATTAGGCGTTTCAATGGATGATTTTTATAAACTTCTCAACGAGGTAAATGTAACATCCATGGTTTCACTGGAAGACTTTCTTGAACAGAATTATGAAATCGGCGCAGACATTCCAAATTCGAACAAGGCAGACAGACCGGAACATGAAGTGGAATTGGTAGAACTAAGGGAGATTCTCGGCGACTCTATTGAAAAACTTCCTGAAAAGGAAAAGATGGTATTGTCTCTGTACTATTACGAAGAATTGACATTAAAAGAAATAAGTGCGATAATGATGGTGTCCGAGTCAAGGATTTCACAGCTGCACACCAAGGCAATCATGCGATTAAGAGGCAAACTTGCCAGGCACAGATCACTTCTGGATGAATGATGGCAGATTGAAAACACTTGAACAGGGGGTTGTATTTTGATTGATACAAAAGATAGTGGCAGCAATGTAAATGATGGATTCTATCAATTGCTGTTTCAGGGAGACGGTGTGTTTCTTATTGTCAATCCACCGGTTGGCAAAGGCACCAAAGTCGAAGTCAGAGATGTAATTGACCGTCTGGCACACAAGAAAGTCAAGAGTTTTAACCGTGAAGTTGTAGAACTGGCCGTTAGAAAAGCCGACTCAATTTCAGTAAAAATAGCAGATCCGCAGGAAGAAATAAAGATTGATGCTACAGCAAATGTCATGATGTCCCCTGACCGCATGAAAGGCTACATAACTTTCAATGCACCTGATAATGGCAGAATGTTGACTCTTGAAGAAGTTCTTGATACTTTGAACAGAAACGGAGTCATTTTCGGAATCAATAAATCAAATCTCGAATCAGTCGTGAAATATCCCGTATTTAATGAAATGATATGTGTTGCTGAAGGCTTACCGCCAGTGTATGGACAGAACGGCAAGGTGGAATTCTTTTTTGATACAAAGAAAGAATCCAAGCCTACTATTCTTGAAGACGGAAGGGTAGACTTCAGAGAATTGAACCTGATAGAAAGCGTTTCCATCGGGCAGACACTTTGTACGCTTGTTCCTCCGATTCCTGGAACGCCAGGCAGGACTGTCAGCGGGACGGATATACCCGCGCTTGATGGCAAACCCGCCATGCTCCCAAAAGGACGCAATGTAAGTGTCTCACCGGATGGGAACAGTCTTATTGCCAATATCAGCGGACAGGTAAGTTATCTTGAAGGCAAAGTCAATATATTCGCAACATATGAAGTTCAGGCCGATGTAGATAATTCAACAGGCAATATCAGTTTTGTCGGAAATGTATCCGTGAGAGGAAACGTACTAGCCGGATTTACAATCGAAGCAGGCGGAAATGTTGAAGTTTGGGGTGTGGTAGAAGGTGCTTCAATAAAAGCCGCCGGCGATATCATCCTTCGCAGGGGGATGCAGGGAATGGGTAAGGGAACCCTGGTCAGCGGCGGGGATATCATAGCACGTTATATTGAAAACAGCAATGTAGAAGCTAGAAACAATATAAAATCCGAAGCGATCATGCACAGTAATGTAAAATGCGGAAATAAACTTGAACTTTCCGGCAGGAAGGGTTTGCTGGTGGGGGGGAGCTGCAAGGTAGGCAAGGAGATTGTTGCTAAGGTCATCGGCTCACATATGGCTACCGTCACAGATATCGAGGTAGGCGTTGATCCGACCATCAGGGAACGCTACAAGGCTCTCAAGGATGAGATCGCAAGTATGGATACGGATATGAAAAAGGCGGAACAGGCAATAGCAATCTTGAAAAAAATTGAGATGGCGGGAGCCTTGTCTCCTGAAAAGCAGGAAATAATGGCAAAGAGTGTTCGTACAAGGGTATATTTTACGAACAGAATATTTGAACTCAAGGAAGAAGCGACACAACTTGAAGCCAAGCTTCAACAGGAATCTTATGGTAAGATCAGATGTTCCAATTTCATTTACCCCGGTACAAAAGTGGCGATTGGCTCCTGTCTTATGTTTGTTCGGGAGAATCTGCAGTATTGTACCTTGTACAGGGATGGGGCGGACATAAGAGTCGGCGGAATAGACAAATGAGGCTCGGCGAAATAGACAAATAAGGCTCGGCGAAAATTTTACTTCCTGCTTTTTTTACGGTGAATTGAACGGTTGGTGGAGTTCCACGAAAAATTAGCGAAAGTTGAATCTTGACGATGCCTGGTGGATTTTCGGTTTATACAGCAAGCAGGGAGTGATTTTGCATGGCTATCAAACCGGTAGACTTTCAGGTGATGATTCCAAGAACCATGGAAGCAGCAAAAGCTAGTAATGACGTGAACCAAAAAAACATTACTGCTCAACAGCAACAGGCTGCGGCTACACAACACCGTGCCGAGGGGTCGTTAAAGCAGGTTTACTCTCGTACACAGCCTCAAAGTGCTCACGTTGAAGAAAAGCATAAGGAAAACAGCAAGAAGGATGGAAAGGGAAAACAATCAGGTAATCAATCCGACAGTCATGAAGAAAGTGGGCATGGAAGGCCAAATGAAATAATAACAAGTACAATTGATATAAAGATATAAGGAACTGAAAAGCTGCAGGTACTTAGTGTAAACAAAAGAAAAAACCGGTTCAGGCTCCTATTTACTCAGATGAGTTGATAACCGGCATGAGGTGGAGAGATGAGTGGCTTTTACGTTAGTATGATTTTCTTTGGAATCCTTCTGATTCTGCTTTCACTTGCATGTGTTTTTATTGACAAGAGAAAAGTCTTCAGCTTCAACACGAAATTCGAGGATAGAAAACAGGAACTCGTTGATATTATTGACGACGCTGAACAAATGATCGAAGAATTAAACAAGTTCTCCGATTATATTGTCAATCAAATGGATCTGAAAAATGAACAACTATGCAGAAACTTAAAGTCGGCTGAAGAGAAAGTCAATGTTCTGAGTGAAAGAGCGAAAGCTGCTGTCAATATGGCAGAAGTCGTCGATGAGACAGCCGTGGTTCAGCAGTGTGATGAAGCAGTCAGGAAAGAATGTATTCCAATAGTGGAAATAGCCGAGGAAGCAGTAGGAATGGCGGTAAACAGCGGTGTATATGAAACTGCTCCTGTTCAAAAGATTGCAGGACCGGCCGTAGAATCTGTCAACAGTTCAAATGCACGTCCGGGGCTGGTCGTTGACGGTGTCAACTGCTCGCCCATGCGTCCGGGGCTGGTCGTTGACGGTGTCAACTGCTCGCCCATGCGTCCGGGGCTGGTCGTTGACGGTGTCAACTGCTCGCCCATGCGTCCGGTCAGGAAAAGTGAAAAGGTTATTCAGATAAACAATAAGTATTCCGAGGTGATCAGACTTTCACAAGAAGGTTTTTCCGGGCTTGAGATTGCAAAAAGACTGAACCTGGGCAAGGGTGAGGTTGAGCTGATCCTGGGACTGAGAAAATAGTTTGGGGAGAAACCATATGAGCAATTTCAATATAAAGAGTATTTTGCTGGGCATAGGTATAGGCATTATAATAACTGCAACTGCAAGCATTATTTATCTGTCCGGAAGGGATCCCCTCAAGGATCTGACAAAACAGCAAATCATCAGCCAGGCTGAAAAATACGGCATGGTCACCTCTTCCATCCTTCAAAATAATACGGCTGCAGAGTCAACCGCCATCTTAAAATTACAGTCAACAGAAGAAAAATAATTCTTTATTCGCAAAAACATTATCGCGTTTAAATCAAAAAGCCTATTTCCGGGAAAAGAACGATCACCTGATACTTTATCGCAAATAAAAGTGATCAGTCTTAAACTCTGTAAAAAAGTATTGCAAGAAAATAGTTATAGTGATATTATTATGATATCAAAACAATATGTAATTAATATTTGGAGGTAGTAGTATGAAAGAACAGGAAAAAATTTTGAAGGTCCATTCAGGATTGGCATGGTTTGTAATTATATGCATCCTTTTTGCAGTATCCGTTACTGGAGTTGTATTCGGTGTTATGTACAGTGTACTGTCGTTAATTATAGGAGGTTGCATCGTGCTGACAGCATGGGGTATCATGCTGGCGGGATTCTTTACTCTTCAGCCGAATGAAGCTGCCGTTATCATCCTTTTTGGCGCTTATAAGGGCACTGTAAAGACTTCAGGCTGGCATTGGGCAAATCCTTTCTATACAAAAAAGAAGATATCGCTTCGGCAGAGGAATCTGAACGGCGAAAAATTGAAGGTGAACGACGAAATGGGCAACCCGATAGAAATCGCTACAGTCATTGTATGGAGAGTAGACAATACGGCAGAGGCGGTATTTGATGTAGAGAACTACACCGATTATGTAAGAACGCAGAGTGAATCCGCATTGAGGCATCTTGCAGGACTATATCCCTATGATTCCAATGATGAAAAGCAATTATCACTCAGGGGAAGTGCGGATGAAGTATCCGGGGCATTGAAAGCGGAACTGCAGATCAGATTAAGCAAGGCGGGTGTTGTTGTAGAGGAAGCCAGACTCAGCCATCTTGCATATGCTCCTGAAATTGCAGCTGCAATGCTGCAGAGGCAACAGGCCTCGGCAATCATTGCGGCAAGGCAGAAGATCGTTGAAGGAGCAGTCGGAATGGTTGAAATGGCCCTGAATATGCTTAATGAGAATGGCATAGTTGAGCTGGATGAGGAAAGAAAGGCTGCAATGGTCAGCAATCTGCTGGTCGTTCTTTGCGGAGAGCGTTCCACACAGCCGATCATAAACACAGGGACACTCCATAATTGATAAAGGAAGCTGGTATTATGGCTGAAAAGAAATCACTTTTACTGAGGTTGAGTCCTAAGATGTGGGAAGAAATCAACCGCTGGGCGGAAGAGGAGTTCCGCTCGGTAAACGGGCAGATAGAGTATATCCTGCAGGAAGCTATCAATAGAAGGCATAAGGGTTCAAAATCAGAAAACAGTAAAGCAGGTGAATAATGTGAATACAATGGACGTGTTCATGCTTGTGTCTATAAACGAAAAGAACGGAGCCCTGCTGAATAGGAGAAGCATGCTGGCATATGGCCTTGCCGGTATAGCGGTTCATGAGCTTTCGATCACAGGCAGACTCTCTTTTGAAGGAAAAGTAGTCACCTTGAAATCCTCTTCACACACTGGTGATTTACTGCTGGATGAGGTGATTGATTTTATGGAGAAAAGACATAAATCATGCAAAGTCACCGCTTTGGTTACACGTTTATCTTTCAAAGTGAACCGTATTGCGAAGCGTACTCTGGAAAGGCTTGAAGATAACGGCAACATTAAGATTGAGCAAAACCGTTTCCTGGGGTTGATTCCATATAATCGGTATATCATTTCACGTGTGAATGAACATGAAAAGTTGGTAAACGAAATAAAGGAAATCATCAGGAACGGCGACAAAAGGCCTGAGGTTCGACAGGCACTTCTTATTTCCGTTCTATGTGCCTGCAGTGTACTCCACAGGTTATTTGACAGGGAAGAGCGGAAGCAATATCGCGAAACATTCAGGAGGATTGGCAAGGCAACCTACTTTGAGACACTTGACGAATTTGGTGCAGAAGTGCATAAAGCGGTCAAAGCAGCGATCACAGCTGCAAATGCTGCTGCGACGTAAAAATTAGTAGATGCTGCTGCGACGTAAAAATTAGTAGATTGACAATACCCTTCGGCTGTTGTATAATTCTTTTGCACGAGTGACGTTGGTATGCCGAAGTGATGGAATTGGCAGACGTAGTGGACTCAAAATCCACCGGTAGCGATACCGTGCCGGTTCGAGTCCGGCCTCCGGCACCAGTAAATCAAGCCTGCAGAATTGTATCTGCAATTTTACAGGCTTGATTTTTGTTTTAGGCCATTTGCGTAACAAATGCACCAAAATAAGCATATCCATATAAATCCACAAATACATAAGAATAGAATATACAAGCAGGAAAGACAACGTGGCTGTAATGAGTTTTTATATGGGTATATGCCGGTTCGAGTCCGACCTGCGGCAACAAAAAAATAGCGGTTATGAAAGGATCACAACCGCTATTTTTGTATAAATTCTTTTGAAGAAAAAGTGAAAATATAAATCTAAGGGTATTCGTAGTCGGCAAGGCGAAATCCATATCCCAATATAGGATGATGCATGGATTCGACTTTATCGACAGTATCAGTTCAGGAGAGCCGTGTGTCTTTTCAGTCCTGGCTGGAAAACAGGGAGACCTTATTACTTACCACACTGTAAACAGTGATGAATTTTGTATCATGTGAAAGATATAAAGTTCCCATATTCATACCTGGGATCTGTGTCTGTTCCCAGTTTACGCCTCCGTCAACGGTTTTAAATACCAAGATATGCAAGCCGGCATCGGCTTGTACATTGGCAGTCAAAACAGCATTATTCAAGTCAATGAAATGCATTGCCGCAGATGGAGCAGAGGTTCCGGGAAATATCTTTCCATTCAAGGGGACTTTTTTAGTAGTCCATGTCTTTGCTCCATCCTGGGTAATGTATAAATTTCCGTCGAAGTCCAAAAGATACCCATTTTGCGGAGTTGACAGAGATATAGCGGCTATTTTGCCAAAGCCGTCCGGCAGTGTTATTTCGGTCCAGCTCTTCCCTCCATCCGTTGTAGAACCCAGCTTTTTGGGAGCAGCTATCCATGCATTCTTGTCGTCAACAAAGTCGATATACCTGCATTGACTAGGAGCGCTATCTCCGAAATCGGCAAGCGCTGTCCATGTCTTGCCGCCATCGGCCGTCTTTCTCACATGGCCTGCGTTACCGCAGGTCCAGGCATTATTTTCATCTGCTATATCCAGACCGAACCGGCAATAGGATTGATTTGTTCCAACAGGCCAGGATGTTCCACCATCTTCAGTATAATGCATTTCTC
>JAEWQC010000035.1 GCA_023399355.1 Bacillota bacterium
AATTTTCCACCAAAGGGGAGGAAAAATTCGTGGGGTAGTAGAATTTGGTTATCGATGTATTTATACATGGATTTGCTCTCCCTAAGTGCAAGGTTTTTTGTGGAAAATTTAATAATTCCATGTATTACTATACTACATAATTGGCTTCAAATCCAGTGATTTCTAGGGTTACGCTACTGTTCAGCAGACCCTAAGTATACTTGTTGCTTTCTCATAGTGCCCTGACAGGCCCAACGCCGCCGAGTGGAGTCCTTTGCCCACTTTTCGGCGGTGGAGAGTAGCGAACTTATTAATTAATATTGTGCAATTTTATCGAATTTGATAAATATATTAAAATTGCCACATTTATTTTACTGTAAATATATGACCGGTAATCAAAACATTGTTGGCAAAATCATAAATTCTCTTGATCAAATACAAGATCAGTAAGTTACTTTTTTGACAAAATCATCATAAAGCCTATAATATGAAATATAGAACAAACGAAGTCATATTTTCCAATGCAGAGGGCATATGGAAACTTCGAATTGGAGCGTTCATGATGATAATCGATGAAATGATTAATCAAGTCATTCAGCAGGTTCCATGTTGCTCGGTTTGGACAATTCCGATTGAATCGTTGAATGTGCGGGAAAAGGAATTCTTTCATAGAAATGCACCCGGATTTAAAACAGCAATCATACTTGGCCACCATATTTTGAAAAGAAGCGAATGGAAATGGCAGTTGCAGGAGAATCATTCAGAATTCTGCAATGCTGATTTCCACACAATGAGCGTCTGCGAGCAACTTAAAAAAGAAATTGAAAAGTATGGCTTTCAGACGATGGTTGTACCATACCCGGGAGAGAGCGGCCTGAAATTCAGGTTTGCCGCCGAAGCAGCAGGTGCAGGGGAGATCGGAACCAGTGCATTTTTGCTGCATCCGACCTGGGGGCCGTGGATACATTTGCGTGCACTTGCCACAGAGGCTGATACTATTGTCAGGCCAATATCTCGGTTATCGGTCTGTATCAGGTGCGGAAAATGTGTAGCATCCTGTCCGGCTTCTGCAATAAGGAATGACACATTTAGCGGATTAACCTGCCGTGGTTACAGGATGGCAAAAGGTGAATACATACCCTCCGGGCCAGAGAATGAACTTAAATATTGTATGGTATGTGCCGATGTCTGTCCGATTGGCAGTAAACCTGAAGGCAGCGAGTGAGATTCTTTCAGTTCCCCCTGCTGTGGTACTCTCCCGGAGTAGTGTTGAAATGTTGCCTGAATACGTATAAAAAGTGTTTGACACTGACGTAGCCTACCTGATCAGAGATGTCCGATATCTTTATCTGGGTTTCCGGCATAAAAGCTTTGCGGCCTGTTCCATCCTTACCCGGGTCAGAAACTTGATGTAGGATTCCCCAACCTGCTTGTGAAAGATGTAGTTCAGATAATTCGAGGTAACACCGATGTGCTCGGCGATCTGCGCAAGGCTGATCGGTTCGGAGTAATGGCTGCAGATAAAGTCTCTGGCGAGATTCACGATATTTTGTTCACCGGTGTGGTTATGCTGGCTTAATGGGTTGCTTGCTTTCGAAAATATGAAGGACTTTGATGTACAGCCTGACTGCATCTTCTTTGGTCAGACTGTTTGTATTTTTAAAGGAGATTTCCTGCAGATTTTTAAAACAGATATCCGCCAGTTCCGGCGAATAATCCTTTTTCAAATCCTTTACAGAATTGATCAAAAAAATGCCGTATCGCAGTATTGAAGAAGTATCAACACATTCCATGGTACCTGCAAGGTCCCGGACTGCTTCGCAATAAAGCGTTTCATTGTTGTTCAGCATTCCGGACTTTATTGTTTTTACGGCTTCGGAAAGGACGTGAAGGCGGTTCGCAATTTTATCCAGCATATTGTGCATATATTCCGTTCCCGCCTGACAGGCCCTTCAGCATTACATATTTATCCATGCGAAGAATCATTATAAGGCAATGAAGTGGTAAGGGGTGCGGGGGTGAATGCCTGGAATGCAATCCGGAAATGTGCTTTTAGTTAAAAAATAACATTTAGTTGACATAAATTTAATGGAAGTTGTATAATACATGGAAATGAATATTCGGGAGCTTGTGTGTGCAGGCTGAGAGGAAACAAAAGTTTCGACCGTACCTGATTTGGATAATGCCAACGTAGGGAACAACATTAATGAAAGTTTATGGGATGCGCTACGTTTTATTGGTGCATCCCTTTCTTGAATTTTCATTAATCTAATAAGGATGGGGTAAGTGGATATGTCAAACACGAAGAAATTAACTTTAGCAGGAATCTTTTCAGCAATGGGTGTGGTATGTTCAGCATTTTACATACCAATTGGGGTAGCTAAATGCTTCCCGGTTCAAAGTCTAATCAATGTATTCTCAGGGGTGTTATTAGGCCCTTTATATGCAGTCTGCATGGCGTTTGTCACCTCACTGATCAGGGTACTGCTGGGTACAGGCACCTTGCTGGCATTCCCGGGAAGCATGTGTGGCGCGTTGTTGTGCGGAGTATTATATAAATACACCAAAAGCACTGTAGCGGCATTTGCTGGTGAAGTGTTCGGAACTGGAATTATCGGCGCGATTTTAGCTTATCCAATTGCTTCGCTGTTCTTGTCAAAAACGGTAGCACTATTTGGATTTGTTATTCCATTTGGATTAAGTTCACTGATTGGAACTGCGATTTCACTTGTATTACTAGGGGCGTTGAACAAAACACACTTTATGAAAATATTATTTTCTGAAGGGAAAAATAGTGGGATCTAGGTGTAAACAGTTTGATTGGGTATGTTCGATGTAGAAAAGAATAACCTATCCATCTACAGAGGTTTGAACTGAAGTGGATGGATAGGTTATTCACTAAAAGCACTTTACTCGATTAAAACAGCAATACCTGCTTTTTGGGCTGATTTTATCAGTTTTGTGTCAAGAGTGATTAAACTGGCTTTGTATTTTTTACCCAATAACAGATAAGCTGTGTCATAAGCAGGGTGATCAATTTCACAGGCCAAGGAAAGTATATCACCATAAACATCCTCCACATTAATATACTTATCAACCAGCTTTATAAGATATTCAGCCTTGTCAAGCAGCTTATGCACAGGAAAATCAGGCAGAGTCCGATATTTCCACAAAGTATTTACCGATTCATAAACATACAGGGATGGAGCGATTACCAAATCTGCCTGTTTCAATATGGAAGCAACCAAATCTTGCTTCGGTCTTCCCAATACAACTTCAATTGCAGCGCTTACATCAAGTACAACAGTCATCTTTCGCGATCCTCCCGGATCAATGGTACCGGATCTGGAACATTAACGGAATAGGTGTTTTTATTTTCATGGAGAATACAATTAATTAATTTTTCCCGGTGTGATTTGTTGTTATTATCCATATTAAGCGCACTTTCCAGTAGTGATAGGGTTTCCTGTGCAATACTTCTTCGTTCCAGTTCAGCAAGATTTACAATTCTTCTATAGATATTTTCAGGTACATTTCTAACCTGGAGTGTAGGCATTAAAATCCCTCCTTCATACCCTGTGATATTTATCTTATCATACAAATACTTTGCATGCAATATGCATGCAATATGCATAAGTATTAATTCAATTTACATGGGAGACAGTGAACCTATTTAATGTTCATGGTATAATGTGGTTGGAATGTTTTACTGATAGCGGGGCCTTATTATGCGGTTAAAATCCAAAGAGCCTGTCTGTACTTATGCATTCCCGATGGAGGGAACTTTTATGATTGAACTCGCATTTGGCGAAAGTGCTGCCGGGGGGCTAAAACTTGCAAAAAAAATGAAACAAGGGAACCATATAGCTGGTGCAATTGTCATGACTGGCGGCACAGGAAAAGAATTGCAGGAAGCAAAGCAACCTCATTACTGCTCCAGTACTACTATGGGAGGCGGTTCAAAGGAGGTAGAGGCGCTGACACTCGCATTGGATATCGGCGACATTTCGGATATGGATACCGATATGAACGCACGGAAAAAGCAACTTGATGCCCTGTTTGAAGATTTTCCGGGTGTGCCTGATGCGATATGGA
>JAEWQC010000298.1 GCA_023399355.1 Bacillota bacterium
ATCGTCTGGCTGCTGACGGTTTCGGCAAATGGTTTGCTGCGCCTGCTCCGTATTAACCCCCATGATGAAGATAACGAAAATACGGAGGAAGAAATCCGTATGATGATAGATGCCGGAAGTGAAAAAGGGACCATACATCCCGATGAAAAAGATATGATTCAAAATATATTTGAATTTGACGATATTATTGCCGGAGAGGTAATGACACATAGAACTGAGGTTTCTCTTTTGTGGAGCGATGAGACGGATGACCAATGGGAACAGACAATAATTGAAAGCAAACATTCCGTATATCCCATCTGCTCAGAGAGCCCTGATAATATTATTGGTATTTTATATGTAAAAGATTATTTTAGACTAAAAGACAAGACACGTGAGAATGTGATGAAAAATGCTGTACAGCCAGCATACTTTATACCAGAATCAGTGAAAGCTGATGTACTATTTCGTAATATGAAAATTAGTAGAAACCATTTTGCAGTAGTGCTGGATGAATACGGCGGTGTTAGCGGAATTATTACCATAAATGACTTACTGGAACAATTGGTGGGTGATCTTGAAGATGATTTGGCTGCTCCTAAGGTTTTACCACAAATTGAACGCATTGACTCAAACACTTGGCTTATACAGGGAAACACTCCGCTAGAAGATGTTTCCAGGCAGATTGGAGTACTACTTCCGGAAGAAGATTATGATACTTTTGGTGGATTTGTTTTTGGTATCTTAGGTACGATACCGGATGACGGAAGTACACCTGAAATCGAGGATTTTGGATTGGTTATTAAAACCCAAAGCATCAAAGACCATCGACTTGAAAGCGCTTTAGTTTGTTTATCAGATACCTCTATTAAAAATCAAGTTATCTCATCATTATAATTTGATAGATGGTTAATTTATAATATAAAATTATTAAGGGGCTGTCCTGAAAACATATCTTGATGGTACCTTTTATTGACAACACAAATAAGCCTGCCGGCGTTTCGGCGGGCTTTTTTGGGGCTCTGTTCTAAGGCCTTTTTACTGCAGGATTACTTGATACCCGAGATTTTCTAGCGATTTTATATTTTTTTTACGTATCTTTTCTTCGTTTATACTGGTATAAAAGTGACATCCTAAATCCTGATATGGTTGAAGGTCTTTCAATATATGATAGATTGCTAACAGCATACTATGAGCAACTGCAATTAGTGCTCTTTTTCCTCCTCTTCTAGCGGCAATCCTTTGGTATCTGGCATAATAATAGCTTTCTTTATTCCTTATTGCAGCCCGCGCACATTCAACAATTGTGGCTTTTAGATACTTGTTACCCTTTCTAATTCTCGTGCTCATTTTTTTACCTGCACTTTCTTTACATTCCGGAACAAGCCCAGCCCAAGAACTGAAATGGTCAGCGCTACGGAACTGTTCCATTTTTATTCCTGTTTCTGCAATAATACGCTGTGCGCTTTGCAATCCAATACCATCCATTTCATCTAATAACCCTATCTGTACAGCACAATGTTCGGTTTTTTTTTAATATCATTATCTAGCTGCGTTATTATTTCCGAGAGAGTATCCATATGGTCTAGTTGATGTCGAATCATTAGCATTTGATGTTCCTTCAATGTGCCCTTCAGTGCTTTCTGCAATTCTGGAATCTTTTTGCGTGCCAATCCCTCTGCTAGGTCACTAAGTGCTACAGGATCTGTTATGCCATTTACAATAGCCTTCAGTATTGCAATTCCTGTTTTTCCACTGATATCTGATATAACGCTTCCCAATTTTATATTTGCACCTTCCAAAACAGACTGCACGCGATTTAGCTCCCTTGCCCTTTCTTCTATTAATTCCTGCCGATAACGCGTAATCTCTCTTAATTCACGTTGTTCACGATTTGGAATATAACTTGATTTTACCAAACCATGGCGTACCAAATCCGCGATCCATTCCGCATCCTTTACATCAGTCTTTCTTCCTGGAACTCCTTTGATGTGCTGAGCATTTACTATCATGATAGGAATCTCTTGTTCTTCTAGGATGTTATATACTGGTTTCCAGTAGTTACCGGTACTTTCCATGGCTACCATCTCACAATCAGTATCTTTCAACCATTGTACCAATTGTAAAATATCCTCCGTCATTGTTCCGAACTGACGAATTTCTTTTTTTCTGACACTCGTAATAACACAAGCCATGAGCATGTTCTTGTGAATGTCAATTCCACAACACTGCTTATAAAGTACGTCCATTACTCTACCTCCGTAAATGATATAAGCCAGTGCAGCTCCTTTCTTAAATGTTAGCTGTCCTACGTGCTCATCAAAAAAATGATGGCAACAAAAAGTGGTACACCAAAGGAGCTGATATATCAGTCTGTTGCACGGACTTGGCAGTACCAATCCCTTTACGACCTCTACCGGCACCTTTATTGTATCACTAATTAAACTTGCGCGATAATCCCATTTTCATAGATTGTGGCGAGAGCTACTATCATGATTGTCTGTTGCAAAATGAATGATACTAAGGATGGAAGATGAGTAAGCTTCCTTCCAAAGGGATCTATTTTGCGGCAGCCCTTTCTGGATTAATATGCTTGGCGGCCGCCTTTTATTGGTGTATAATGGCAATGTCTGTAATCATTATTATAATCATGTCTACAGGTACACAGTTATATGCAACTTGGTAGGTACGAATTGCAACATAGTGTGTGACCGATTGAAATACGATATATGATCAACTATACTGTGACCATAGCATAGCAAAAAGGAGTGTAGGTTGATTATGAAAAACAAATTATTGGTTGTATTGAAAAAAGGATTTATGTTCTATTGTATGATGTATACTGTCATTACGATTATCAGCAGTGCTTTGCAGTTGCTTCAAGGACGGACGGAGGATACGAATTCACATCTATTGAATCGGGCCGTTGTTTGTCTCATTGCAGTGCTTGTTATGGAGTTATCTGCAAATATCAAATTAAAGAGTGAGATCTTAACCTGGCTTTTGGTTTACGGTATTGGTATGCTTCTCGTATTTATTTATGTATGGTTTACCGGATTCTTTGAACCCTTGTCAAAACATGCATATCGTGATATTTTTA
>JAEWQC010000038.1 GCA_023399355.1 Bacillota bacterium
GAGCAGGGGCGCCCTGTTCAAGACGCTGAACGACTCCGAAGCCGCGAGCCATCTGATTGCCTATGCAATGATGAAAAACGGGGGAGACCTGGAAGATGCATTGAAGTATGCCTCTGATGAATTGGATGGAATCTTCTGCATCATTGCGGCAACATCGAAGCAGATTGGTTTTGTCAAGGACAAGATGGGGATCAAGCCGCTGCTTCTTTTTGAACAGGATGGTACAACGCTGTTCGGCTCGGAACAAATCGAATTCACAACCATTTTCCCGGATGTTTATGCGGAAGAAATGGAGCCCGGTGAGGTGAGAGTATGGAACATATAGATGCTGCAAGCTTAAAAAGCAGAGAATTGAACAAAAAGATAGAAGAAAAGCTTTCAAAGGGTGAGGAAGTTGTCGTTGAAAATCCACATTCCATGCATAATATTGCAACGGGTCTGGCGATCGAGGGTAAAATCACCATCAAGGGAAGTACGGGGTTCTATACGTGCGGTTTTATGGAGGGCGCCAGTGCAACAGTAGACGGCAACGCCGGATGGTATGCCGGGGATAACATGATGGATGGAGAATTGATCATCACGAAAAATGCAGGCTGTAATGCAGGAACCTACTTCTACGGCGGAACCATGATCATCCGTGGCAATGCCGGCAGCCGCGCAGGCTATGGTATGAAAGGCGGAACTATTGTTGTATGCGGTTCAGCCGGCAGATGGGCGGGACAGATGACGCTAGGGGGAAAGCTGGTGCTGCTGGGCAAGGTGGGTAAACAGCTTGGAGAGTCCATGTACAAAGGCGTCATTTTCATTCGGGATGAGGAGGCCAGACAGAATATTGGCGGTAATGTTTTCGTAGATGGAATCACACCCCGGGAAGCAGGAGAATTGAAGGAACTGTTTGAAAAGTATGATATTGATGCGGATCCGGCAAAGTTTTCCGCGGTCAGGCCGATGACAACAGGACGTCATACGTATGTGCTGTTCAAGCCCGAACTGAGACCGGAGCTTTCAAGAAAAGGGTAAACAGATCATTCAATCGACTGGATAAACGATAGAGAATCGAAAGGTCACCTGATATCCGGGCTCCATAAAAGGATGGAAGGAAGATTCGCCATTAATTTAAAGAGGGTGTTGCTTATGAGTAAAGTTGCTGATAGGGAAAATGAATTAAAAGAAAATAAACCCGGAGATTATAAAGATTATGAGCCCAAAGATGTCCAAAGGGGGATCTGGAATCAGGAGACGGTTTCGGAAATCAAGTATAAGGCCAGATATGGGAAGCACAGGATCCGGGGCTGCGGAGCGACCCGTCAGATGCCGACCTTCGATGATCTGATGATCCTTCCGTCCCAGCTTTCAAGGATGTCGCTGGATACTTACCGTGAGCCGTGCGAAACGAGGACCGTACTTGGAAAACGTTTTGCCACAAAACCGCTGGTGATTGAGACACCCATCATGATTGCCGGAATGTCCTACGGAGCGCTGAGCAAGGAGGCGAAAATCGCACTTGCCAAAGCCACCGCGTTAACCGGCACAGTCATCAGCAACGGGGAAGGCGGCTTACTCCCGGAAGAAAGGGAGAATTCCTACCGGCAGTCCGTCCAGGTGCTGCCCAGCCGTTTCGGTTTCAGCAAAAGAAGTATAGAAGCGGCCGACATGTTGGAATTCCTTGTCGGAATCGGCGCAAAACCCGGCCTTTCAGGCCATCTCATGGGCAGCAAGATTACAGAGGAAATTGCGAATTTCCGGCAACTGCCTATCGGAATTGACCTCCATAGTCATCCCAGGCATGGTGATTCCTTCGGAGCGGATGATATGGTGGTGAAGATGGAGCAGCTAAGGGAACTGACGGACTGTGAAGTGCCGATCTTTGTAAAGATTGCGGCCGGCAGGGTCAGGGATGATGTAAAGATTGCCGTAAAGGTAGGTGCTGATGGCATTATTATCGATGGTGCACAAGGCGGTACGGGTGCGGCTCCGGTAATGGCCTCCAATCACCTTGGCATTCCTGCGATGCCGGCACTGGTCCAGGCGGTTAAAACACTTGAAGAAATGGGCGTCAAGGATGAGGTGAGTGTTATCATTTCAGGCGGCATCAAGGACGGGGCGGATATAGCAAAGGCTCTCGCAATCGGGGCGGACGCAGTTGCGATCGGAACCGGCGCCATGGTAGCCATGGGCTGCCGTGTCTGCCTGAAATGCCACAAGGGCTTGTGCGCTTTCGGGATCGGAACACAGGATCCGGAAAGCAGAAAGAAACTGGATGTGGATGAAGCTGCGGAACGTGTCGCGAATTATATCACAGCGATGACCAATGAAGCAGTTCTTCTTGCAAAGGCAGCGGGTAAATCCAAACTGAAGAATATGGAACGTGAAGATCTGAGGTCACTTACTCTGGAAGCATGTGCAATGACAGGAATTCCGCTCGTTGGCAGTGATTATGTATTTGGACAGCGTTTTGGCTTCGGTGTGTAGCAGTCGAAATGAGCGGTACGGTGTTAAATTTAAGCTTAGGATTGACAGTGTGCCAGGATTATGTAAAGGGTGATGGAATATGTTGAGAATTGAGGAACATCCCATATTAAAAGTTTTCCCGAAGGGAAGGCTGGTTGGCTTTTATTTTGACGGCAGGCTGTTGGAGGGCTATGAGGGCGAACCCGTCTCCGTTGCATTGAAGGCAAACGGAGTGATGATTCACCGGTATACGGCAAAGCATTCGAGGCCAAGAGGCGTATTTTGCTCCATCGGGCGCTGCACCGACTGTGTGATGATTGTGAACGGGATGCCAAATGTACGGACCTGTATCACTCCGCTGGAGGATGGTATGAAGGTTGAGACTCAGTATGGCGTATTACACAAGGAATAGGATGATGAATGATGGAACGTTACGACTTGATTATAATAGGAGCAGGACCTGCAGGATTGTCGGCTGCGATTGAGGCAGCTTCCAACGGGATGCAGGTGGTTGTCTTTGATGAGAATTCACGGCCGGGTGGTCAGTTGTTCAAACAAATTCATAAATTTTTTGGTTCCAGGGAACACAAAGCCAGGGAGAGAGGCTTCAAAATCGGAGAGGATCTCCTGAAAGAAGCCGAAAAGTTGAACGTCAGGGTGGAGTTGAACTCAACCGTGATGGGGATTTTCCAGGACAGGGAAGTTACCGTCATGCAAGGCGAAAGCATCCGGCACTGCAAAGCCAATGCCATTGTAATTGCCACCGGTGCCTCTGAGAACATGGTTCCCTTTGATGGGTGGACTTTGCCGGGGGTAATCGGAGCAGGTTCGGCGCAGACAATGATGAACCTGCATGGAATAAAACCCGGCAACAAGGTGTTGATGGTAGGCTCGGGTAATGTCGGTCTGGTGGTGGGTTACCAACTGATCCAGGCCGGTTGCCGGCTGGAAGCAATTATTGATGCGGCTCCTAGGGTCGGCGGCTATGGAGTGCATGCATCAAAGCTCACGCGTACCGGAGTGCCGTTTTACATGTCCCATACCATTAAACAGGCACATGGAACGGAATTTGTACAGGGTGCAACCATTGTAGAGGTGGATAAAGCCTGGAAGCAGGTAGCTGGAAGCGAGAAGACACTGGATGTCGATACCATCTGCATTGCCGTCGGTCTGTCTCCTATGTCGCAGCTGGCAAGGATCGCAGGCTGCAAAACCGTGGATGACCCTCTGAAGGGCGGCATCGTGCCGGTGTGCAATGAAGCCGGTGAGACATCCATCCCTGGTATCTACGCGGCGGGTGATGTCGCAGGGATCGAGGAGGCAACTTCGGCGATGATTCAGGGAAGAATCACCGGTTCGGCAATTGCATGTGCTCAGGATTACCTGGAAAAACCGGAATTTGAAGCCCGCAGGTCACAGCTTGAAACCTCGCTGCTGCAGCTGAGAGAAGGGATGTTCGGTCATAAGAACAAAGGCCGGACGGATCTGACACAGACAGATGAAGGCTATGCCCTGTCACAGAACCTTCTTGTGAAAGGCTATGTAGCGGATACTGAAATAAGCCACTATCCCGGACTTCCGGCAGAGGAAGTCCTAAGAAAGGGTTTGGTGCCTGTTATCGAGTGTACGCAGAACATTCCCTGCGATCCGTGCCAGGATGCCTGTGTGAAAGGATGCATTAAAGTGGGTAAAACCATTACAAATCTGCCTATGATTGATCCATCTGCAAAATGTACAGGCTGCGGAATGTGTGTGGTCTCCTGCTCCGGTCAGGCTATTTTCCTGGTCAATGCGAATTATGCTCCGGGATATGCTTCCGTTGCACTGCCTTATGAATTCAGTCCATTGCCTGCAGCAGGTGATGAAGGATTTGCGATGGACCGCTCGGGTGCCGTGCTTGGAAAGGCCGAGGTAATCTCGGTCAGGAAGACGCCGGTCATGGATGAAACGGCTGTTTTAAACATGAAGGTGCCCGTGGAGTGGTCCATGAAGGCAAGGTTCTTTAAACCGGTTATATAGGGCGCTCACAGTGGAAATGGGACGGTAGGATTGACAACTTTTAAACCAGACAGAAAAACCAGACAGGAAGACCGGACAGAAAAACCAGACAGGAAGACCAGGCAGGAAAACCGGACAGGAAAACCAGGCAGGAAAAGCAGACAGGAAAGCTAAACAGGAAAGCTAAACAGGAAAGCCAGATAAGAAGACTAGTGGGGAAAACCGGACAGGAGAGGCAAACAGGAAAACTTGCACAATTCGGGCAGGATGGAGGGGATTCCATGGAACAGATCATTGACAGGGTGTTAACTCAGAAAGAATTTATCGGACAACCGGATGATGACGTAGTGATCTGCAGATGTGAAGAGATCACAAAAGGGGAGATCCGAAGGGCGATCTACGACGGAATGAGGACCATGAATGAAATAAAAAGATATCTGAGAACCGGTATGGGCCTTTGCCAGGGACAGACCTGCAGCAGGCTGGTGAAGGGAATTGTTGCCAGAGAACTCGGCTTAACGATGTCTCAGGTGGAAACACCGGCGCCAAGATCTCCGGTAAGGCCGATTGCAATGAAAACGTATGCTGATGATGGGATATTGTAAAGGCGGGATGAATAATGAAAAACGCAGATGTGATTATAATTGGCGGCGGCGTTATTGGCTGCTCCATGGCATATTATCTTTCGAAAGCCGGGGTGGAGGTGCTTGTGCTTGAAAAGGATGAAATCGGATCGGGTGCATCCGGCAGAAATGGCGGCGGTGTGCGTCAATCTGCCAGAGATCCCCGGGAGATGCCGCTGGCGATTCACGCGGTCAGAAATTTGTGGCCCGGTTTGTCCGAAGAACTGGGGACAGATGTGGAATATCATTGCAGCGGTAACTTGCGGTTGGGCAAAAAGAAAGAACATCTCGGAATTCTGGAGAAAATTGTTGCACAGGGATTGGCGGCAGGACTGGATCTAAAAATGATCAATGGGGCTGAAGTAAAGGAATTGTGCCCGTATGCCTCTGAAGAGGTCATCGGTGCAAGCTACTGTCCCTCGGATGGTCACGGCAACCCGATGAAAACGACCCTGGGTTTATATAAAAAGGCGAGGGAGTTGGGCGCAAGGTTTATTACCGGAGAAACAGTGCAAACGCTGGTTTTGAGGAAAGGAAAAGTCTGCGGTGTGAAAACATCAAATACGGACTATGAAGCACCTCTGGTCATCGTTGCGGCCGGCCTTGGATCAAGGCCGATTGCTCATACCGCAGGAATTGACATTCCCATGCAGAAGGTGATGCTGGAGGCATTGATTACAGAAACACAGCCGCAAATGTTTCCACAGATGATCGGCACTGCGGCATCGGATTTTTATGGACACCAGACGGATCATGGTTCCTTTGTTTTCGGAGGGATGACAGGTCTGGAGAACTTCAGCTCGGAGGAGGAAGTTCCGTTGACCAGAAGTATTACGGCACCTGCGATCTGCCGGGCGATACTCGGTTATTTCCCCTGTCTGGAGAATGCCAAGATCATCAGGACCTGGTCCGGTTTTCTGGATGAAATGGCGGATCATGTACCTGTGCTAAGCAAGGTGGATGAAGTTCCGGGGCTTGTGCTGGCATGCGGCTTCAGCGGGCATGGATACGGCATTTCTCCCGCGGTAGGACAGGTGATGGCAGAATTGGTGAGCCACGGACAGCCGTCTATTTCACTGGAAGCCTTCCGGTACGACCGTTTCAAGCCGAGGGTGTGATTAGTACATTATAAGAGTTGGATATAAGTGATTATGGAAAGTGCAAATGATTTAAGACAGTCTGTTTCACCAATCATTAAATATGAGGGAGGTTGATAAAATGGAGCTAACAAGGATCAATTACTCATCCGGCGCTCCGCTTGAGGAGAAAGCCGGGTACAGCAGAACGGTAAAGGCAGGGCCGTTTGTCTATGTCGGAGGAACTACCTCCGTACAGCCCGACGGAAGCGTTTTGGGAGAAAATGACGGCTATGCCCAGACAAAATATATTCTGGACAAAATGGTGAAATGTCTGGAGCAGGCCGGGTCTAAAAGGGAAGAGGTCATCCGTGTAAAAATGTACGCAACGGATATGAGCCGGTCGGGTGAATATATCAAGGCTTATTCGGAAATTTTCAAGGAGATCCGGCCTTTGTGCACACTGGTGGGGATAGCGGCTTTGAATCGCCCTTCCCAACTGATTGAAATAGAGATGGATGCAATTATCGGAGCAAGTCCTTGTTAATCCTAATCGATATATCGAATGGAGGACTTTATGGCAGAAACGGTTATAAAGATCAATCTGGATAAATATTGTATCGACGGGGAGGCAATATTGGTAATTGATACAACAGAGAGAAGCGTCCCTGCGAAAGGCGGGATACGGATCCATGCGGCTGTTACTGAAGAAGAGATAGCAGCATTGGCCTCCGAAATGACGAAGAAGTGTATCCTGGCGGATATCCCGTTTGGCGGGGCAAAGGCCGGAATAAGGATGAGCGATCTTTCGCAGATTGAAAGGGCGATGTACGGTTTTGGAAGGGAACTTGCAAAGATCGATTTCATCCCGCACAAATGGTGTGCAGCACCGGACGTGAATACGGACAGCAAATCGATAGATGCATTCGTTGCTGGCTGTGCCTCTGTGAAGGGGTGGAAGAAGGGCAGACTGGCGGCGACAGGAAAATCGACCGGTATTCCGCATGAATTGGGCAGTACTGCTTATGGCGTGGTATTGAGCATTGAGGAAACCATCAAGGGAATGAACATGGATTTGCAGCTTGAGGGGGCTTCCGCCATTGTAGAGGGTACGGGAGAAGTTGGCGGCAATGCTATCCTGCTTCTGCTCGACAAGGGAACGATTGTCAGGGGGATTAGCGATATTACCGGAGCAATCTATCAGAAGGAAGGCCTTGATGTAAATCTGCTGAAGCAATTCATTAAGGCAAAAACGCCTGTGGAAGAGATGCTTTCGGGTTTCACCGGAGCGGCCTTCAGTTCCGAAGCGTCCGCTTTACTTGAAAAGGAAGCGGACCTCCTGATACTGGCCGGTCCCGGCAGAAGCCTGAATGAACAGACTTGCGGGCAGCTCAGGGTAAAGCTGATCGGTGAAGGAGCCAATATAGCCTATACGGATTCCAGGTTAAGAAACGCTGTTCATACAAGTGGTGTTTTATCCATCCCGGGCATTATTGCCAATTCGGGGGGCGTCACCTCCAGTTATGAGGAATGGATATTGGAAAATGAAAATTTGATTCACATCAATATGGATGAAAAGTGGGGCAGGATCAAAGAGTCCATTGAAAAAAGGATTACTAAAAACATCAATGAATTGTGTACAAAGATGGCGGATGACAGAAATAAGACGCCTTATGATTGTACGCTTGAACTGGTTCAGGAGAGGCTTGAACTTTTTAAAGCCGAAAACAGGAAGCTGAGAAAACTGACTAAAAGCACGAACGCAGATTTGGAAAAACGATTCTCGGTTTTTTCTGTTTAAACAGGTTTAATAAATAGCTCCTGGAATTCGTTGAAAACTTTGATGGCATCAAGCTCATCATCCTGCAGGGTCCTCTGTTTCAGGCCTTCATCAATATTTACTGCAGTCCTGAGCGCATCCATTGCTTCCATGTTCCGCTTAAGGCGGCATAACGACCTGCTTTTCAAATAGTACGCTTCTGCATTGACCGGATCCAGCTCAATTGCCTTTTCAAGGTACTGCAAGGATTTGTCGTACTCCCCGAGACGGTGATGACATTCACCAAGGTAGAAATAAGTTCTGGGGATCGTATCATCAATAATAAGCATCATTTTGCAGGTTTGAATCTCCTGGGCCGTATCTCCCGTTTTTCTGCAGCACCATGCCAGATACTCATAAGCAGCAGAATCATTAGGGATGAGGCGGATATATTTTTTCAATATTGCCATGGCTTCCTCTGTTTTTCCCAGATGAAAGCATGAGGCGCCATAGCCAAACAGGCTGCGGCTGGATTCCGGGGCAAGCTTCAATGCTTTCCCGAAGTACAGGCCAGCTTCCTGAAATTGTCCAAGGCTGAAATGCGAAGCGCCTTTGTTTATCCATGAATTTACATCCTTTGGGTATAGCGCAAGCACCTTTTCCGAGTATTCGATTGCTTCCTTGTATTCATTCAGCTTGATACAGGCCCAACTGAGATTTACAAGAGGCGTGATTTCCCTGATATCAAGCCTGGCCGCCTTTATTAAATAGGATTTGGCCTCCTGAGGTCTGTTTGCCAGGATCAGGGCATACCCCATTTCATTGTTTAGCATGGGACTGCCCGGCTTTTTGGACAACTTTTTCTCCAGTAAGGCAAAGGCTTGTTCATAGCGTTTGTTAATACAATAATAGATGACTTTGTCATGGACATAATTGTTTTTGCCATAATAAGCAATCAGCTTTGTGATACAAACAATTGCCGCTACGATAATAATGATGGATAAGAAATATACGCCCTGAAGGTTGTCAATATTCGAAAGGTTCATTTATGATCTTTTGAACCCGCTTTCTTTGAATTCTGATCCTTGCCCAAAAACAGCTTGCTTTTTACCAGTATAAAAATTTTACCATTTAAATGAAGGCCATACAATATTATTTTCATATGTTAAAATGAATACAGGAAATTTTACTGGTAATTCCAAAGAGTAGAGTGCCCAAATGTTCAATAGTATACAGGAGGACTGAGGATGTATTCCATCAGTAAATTATGCAGGGAGTATGGCCTTTCGAGAAGCGCATTACTGTACTATGACAAGATTGGATTACTTAAATCCTCCGGTCGTACGGACTCCAACTACAGAGAATATTCGGAAGACGACAAACTCCGTCTGGGAAAAGTATGTACTTTCAGGGAGGCGGGGGTCTCCCTTGAACAGATAAAGATTCTGCTGGATTCAGGAGAGGCGGAGGAGAACAGGATCCTGGAAAGGCGTTTGAAAGAGATCAACCAGGAAATTCGCTATTTACGGCTGCAGCAAAGCATTATTGTAGAAATGCTGAAAGTAAATAACACGGATGAAAGGATTGTATTGCTTGACAGGGGGCTGTTTTCTTCGTTGCTTAATTCTGCCGGCCTTGATGAAAAGATGATGCATCGGTTCCATACGGAATTTGAGAAGAATTTACCAGACTCGCATCAGTCATTTTTGGAGTTCCTGGGGATTTCTACAGGGGACATTGAGCGTATCCGGGAGCAAAGCAGAAATCAAAAATAAACAATTGCAGCAAAAAGTTGTGCAACACTAAAATCATCAAAAGTGAATTTACTATTGCAAACACGAAGTTACTTTTTCATTTTACAACCCCCCGGAATTTTCATTGACCTGACTATAACTTTACAGTTTACACTTGTTGTAAAGATAGAAAGGTCGTGATGAATTTGATCAATAAGAATTTTACTCTTCTTTGGATAGGGAAGATCATTTCACAGCTTGGAGATAAGTTTTATGGCATAGCGCTGGCATGGTGGATTCTTCAAAAAACAAATTCAGCATTAAGCATGGGATTATTTATGTTCGTATCCATTTTCCCCAGCGTTATTTTGGGCTTTTTGGCCGGTGCGCTCGTTGACAGATGTAAACGTAAAAATATCCTGGTTGTGACGGATATCCTTCGCGGAGGACTTGTTCTTATAGTATCCTGCATGGCAATGAACAATACTCTTGAGGTATGGCATGTCTTTGCAATTGCATTCTGTTTATCTATCGCAACTGCATTTTTCGATCCGGCAGCGCAGGCGATTCTTCCTGAAATCGTTGACAAGGACGATCTTACCAGTGCAAATGGACTGAATCAGGCAGTCGGAGGCGTCTGTAGCATTGCAGGACCGTTATTCGGAGCAATAGCCGTAGGCATTTTCGGCATGGGCAGCGTGTTTATGGCAAACAGCATCTCTTATTTCATTTCTTCACTTCTGGCAGGATTCCTCGTCGTTAATAAGGAGTATAGGAAGCAGGGAGAAAGCAAACGTGTTTGGAAGGACGTCTGCGAAGGGATCGAATTTCTTAAAGGCAGGAAATCCATAACCACAGTAATAAAAATAGTCGCGGCAGCTCATTTTTTTCTGGGCAGCCTGATGGTCTCACTGCCTTTCCTGGCAAAGGGGCTTAGCGGGGACGGGATCAAGAACCTGGGCTATATTGAGATGATAATGGGGGTAGGTTTGATATCAGGCTCCATATTCATGGGGGCCAGGAGGAAAACTGTAGCCTTTGAACAGGTTCTTGTTTCATTTATGGCGATCGTGGGGTTTTGCTTCGGAGTGATCAGTATCCTGCAGGTTATGGGCGTTCATGCAGTATATGCATATCTGGCCGTAATGATGGTTATCGGGATATGTATTGCACTCGCCTCGGTTACCTGGCAATCGTTGCTCCAGAATTATACTCCAGGCCATATGACAGGCCGGGTGTTCAGTATTTCATCATTGGCAGGCAATGTTTCTCTTCCGGCCTCCTATTGTGTATTTGGGATGCTCCTTCATCTGGCTTCGATCTGGATGGTAATGGCAGGCTGCTGCGCAGGTCTGATCGTGCTATGCTATTATCTGTATGTTCGTGAAATAAGGAAGGATATGCCGGTAGACCGGCAGGAACAGATGCCAGGTGAAACTTCAGAAGAATAGTGCAGTGCAATATTAAAGAAATATTTACAGGCAACAGACGCTTTGTTGTGGTAGAATAAATCCTGGCAATATTTTTACATAAGGTATTAAGATATTACGGGTTTCAAGGTATTAAAAGTACTGAAGGGTATTGATGGGTAATAAAGAAATAACAGGTGGTGAAGTTTGGTGTGAAGACCAGTGGTCTTAAAAGGTGGATCATCGTAATTGCATTGATTTCTTTCGAACAGGCAATTAAATTGGTAATCAACAGTTTCTATCTGTATAAAAACATATCCATTATCCCCAATGCTGTATATTTCAAGCCGATGTTCAACAGGGATTATTCATGGGTGAACTCCATGCTGCAGCTG
>JAEWQC010000007.1 GCA_023399355.1 Bacillota bacterium
CATTAATGGTTTCACCCGTGGAATTGTGAGACAGGTTCTCGGACAAACCGGTCCTGTTTCCGGCAGGGTCGGAAGCATCCGGTTTAGCGGCCACAGCAACCTCCCCGGTATCTTTGATATTGTCATCATTCTCAGCCGCATCTGCCGTATTGACACCGGGAAGCTGCTTCACAACCGTTATTCTGCTTTTTATCATTCCCATCCAGCATGTAAATGGAATGACTCCCGATTGTGTGGGTGTAAACTCAATATAATTGTCTCCCTCTTTTAATTTTTTCTCAATTTTCAACTGCGAAATAACAATAGCATTATTACAATCGTTTAAATTCTCTTTATCCGCATGCAGATTCCATCGCACTTTGATTCCCTTTTGCACGACAATAGCCGGAAAGGAATCCGAAGTCAATGAAGTATCAACCACCTGTATATGATCCTTTAGTACAGCCACGTTCTGCGATATCTCAATCTTGCCAGCGGTTAACATGCCAGGCATTTCAATGTCGATACCCGCCAAAGCCAGACCTCTCGTAATCATGATGACGCCAAGAACCAGAACAAGCGTTGCACTGAACTTCAGAATAATGTTTGAGTGTTTTTTATTGATTACCGTATTGAGTAAGCCGAAAAGAAATAGAATCGGTACGGTTCCTGCAGAGAAAATAAGCATGGAAACCGCGCCATGAATGATATTTCCGGTTCCCAGTGCATACAACTGCATCATTTGTAAAGGACCGCACGGCATAAGTCCCGTCAGCAAACCTACGACAAAAGGACCGTAACGCTTCTTGCTTTTGGTATTGGTCGTAGTTGCATATATTTTTTTTGTCAGGGACTTCGGCAGTCTGATATAAATATGCTTCAGAATCGGGAAAAACCCGAACAGGTTTATTGCCATGAGGATCATGAACAAACCGCCGAAGATGGGAACAATACTTCTCCATATTCCTGTAAATGCAATGATCTGCCCCAGTCCCCCTGCAATACCGCCAACAAGGGTATATGCGGCAACACGGCCAAAATTATATAATGCGGACGGTACAAGCATCTCTGACCTGGCAGCCGTTTTACTGCTTGTCTTGTCAACTGTCTGGGATATTGCTATGCCTCCACACATCCCAACACAATGGAAGGAAGTAAGCACTCCAAAAACAAAAAGCAATCCATAACTGACGTCATGGTTAAGTTTTGGAAGATATTTAAGCATGAACAAATCTTTTGCCACTTCGAACAGGTCAGTCTTAAAAGCTCTGTTCAAGACGGCATCCAGAAGTAAAAACATCATAATTGCAATCATTATGATCAGTACCACCCTAACGGGACTTTTTCTGCTTTTCACATTCATTTGATCCAAGGAATCCGGCGGTGATTGTTTCATTGTAAATTCAACTCCTACTATCATGACCTTAAAATAATCCGGTTTAAAATAAAAGCTGATTTCGGCGGAATGATACCGAATCTCAGCTCCAGCTTTCTGGTCGTCTATAGATTTGCAAAATGCATATAGAGTATTCCTATATGTTTTGTATTATATGCTATGCAATTTTATTTGTCAATAAGTACACATATATTATTGTGTAGAAATTATGTGCTGATTATGAACAATTTATGAACATTACATATGCATTTATGGTGTTACTTTGTGAGACTTTAATTACAAAAGAGGCAATACATTTCGTATTTGCCTCCTTGCCTTGTTATGCTTCCTGCCATATTGCATTACCCTATTAACAAATTGCAATTCGTCAGTGTTTGCAGCAGCGTTTCTGCTTTTTCTCTTCCAACTGCAGGATCTCCGGTTCGAAGCCTTTGCTGAAATCGAGCACCTTTACTTCTTTCGGGTCGATTCGATAAAAGGCGTTATTCTCCAACTGGCCTTTTTCCGCCTGTTCCTTGAAGTCAGCGTTTCTTTCGCCTATAATTCCAATAGCTCTCCCTATCTCTTCTTCATGGGTTATAAGAACAGCCTGACCTGTCACTGCGACATTTTTAAAGGAGGGCAGCAGCTGATCTTCATGTTGAAAAAACGCTGAAACCCAAGGATTCTGTCCTATCTGAGCAGTTTTTGCCGAGTCTTTTCCGGTAGAAAAGTAGGTCGTCAGCCCTTCTGCGGCAAAATGACCTATACTGCGCAGAACTGGAGCATTTTTGGAGTCCACTGTAGCCAGTACGAAAAACTTGGTTTTGTTCAGATATTCATTGATTTTTTCCCTGTCAATACTCATAAAATCACCCTTTCAAATAAAAATCACTTTGTTCTGATTACCTTCATGGGACTTCTCACTGCAGAACTGACGTGTAATCCCTGTCGCAGCACTTACGATCCTGTGAAACTGGTAATTGCTGAAGAAAACTCCAAATAAAAAAGCCGGGTTATATACCCATATCGGGTATACCAACTCAGCCTCCGGTGTTTCCAGTCAACTTTGGTCAAACATATTTCTTATAATTCCTATCGCTTTAGCCATTTTAAAATAAAACAAATGCTTTGTCAATACCATATTCACGCATCCAACCATGGGATAAACCTTATAGATTTCCGCTTCTCTTCTTCCCAGACCTGCATCTCATTGTTTTAAATGCCATTAAGGATGTTTATTATTTTGCTTTAATGTTCTGCAATCCCGTTAGGATTAACAGTAATAATATTATTGTACAACGTACCATCTACATCCACTTTGATTCCAAAGTCAGGCAGACTATCATCGTTTAAAAAATCATACGCCTGCGCTTGTCCTCCTGTCTGGTTTGGAAAATAACTGCCGTCAAAGAAATAGAAATGCGAACCCGTTTGACCATAAGGAATACCATTCCAAACTCCATATCCGCTGGCTGCACAACTATCCATCAGCAGGCAGCTCCTGCCTATATCCCCATCATCTTCAGCGTGGCTGATATAGCAATGGTAATCCTGAATATACCAACCGGATGCTACTGTAGCTGCAAAGATATTCTGAGAACTGAAGCCTGCAAGCACAAGCGTAACCGCGAATACGAGTACCAGTTTTTTGTACAGGTTTTTTATTTTTTTCATTGTAAAACCCTCCTTTTTTTCACACATCCTTAATGGCATTAAAATTAACTTGCATTTAATTCCCTGTCTGAATGACTGTTGCAGCATCCGGTCCATAACATAAGATGCCAATTCACCGGAATCAGTACTTTTTCAGGACCCTGTACAGAATCACGGCTGCTTCGGCTCTCGTGGTTTTTGATTTCGGGCGCAGGTATGCACCGTTCCCCCGGATGATTTCGTCCTTGACAAACGTTGCGACACTTTCGGCCGCATAGGATGCGATCGCTTTCTGATCGGCAAAGTTCTTCAGGTTAGCAGCAGCACCCTTTGTCCCGATCCTATCTGCAATTTCCAAAGCTCGTACGGTTAGTACGATCAAATCCTGCCGTGAGATCTCTGTTTTTGGTTCAAACCGGTTGTTTCCATAACCGGTTGCCACTCCCAGTTTTTTCGCTATGCCGACCGCCTGGTAACAAGAATCGGTTTTCGCCACATCGCTGAAATTTCCTTCAAAGCTAGCAGATAGACCCAGTGTGGAAATCAACAGCTTTGTGAAGTCTCCCCTTGTTATATTCACATTGGGTTTGAAGGCCGTTTTTGTGATTCCTTCCGCGATTCCCCTGCAGGCTAACGCCTCAATTGCCTCCTTTGCCCAGGAGACGCCACCGATATCGCCGAATGTCTTCGTTACCTGTGCAACCGCGTATTTACTGAAATGAGTGGTATAAAACGTTACCGCTCCATTTTCGGGATCATATTTACCGTTTGGCACGGGTATGGCCTGATTGCCGTCATCCAGGTACAGCACCACAAGGCTGCCGGTGTTTTTCTTCTCTTCTTCGGTCGGAGTATAAGGAATCGAAATCAGAACCGGTGCGTCATCATTCCGGAAATCAACCGGTTTTCCACCGGATTGGGCACTGATCTCAACTACAGGTCTTCCGCCGACCTGTGCTCTGATGCCGGATGCGACTCCGGAAGAATCGGCCGTTCCGATACTCAGGATGATATTTTCCGCCACCCCAAATTGTTTCGGGCCCAACAGGTTATCGGGAATCGTAAGGGTGCCGATATCTGTTTTTATGACAATTTCTCTCGTACCGCTTCCTGATGTCAGAAGGGATGCCGGAATCTGAAGCTGGTAGGATTCCGCTCCCTCCACCTTCGGGATTCCAATACTGACCGCCTTCCGTCCGTTCGTACCCACATCCGCCAGTTCGAAGGCGTTTTTGAATAAATCTTCACCTATCTTTGCCGTCGCAGTGGTTTTATCCAGCTTTGCAGTCAAACTTATGAAAACTTTACCGGTAGCCGCATCTTTTATCGGATCCGGAGATTTTTTTGCTCCAATCGCGCTTTCAGTCGTCGGCGAGGCCGGATTTCCCGAAGCACCAACTGTAACCCGATAGGCGGAAACACCTTCTATATAATAGAACTCAATGGATGATATATGGATCCCGGCCGGATAGTCCGTAATATTTGACGGCAATCCTGTTGTTACCAAATAGCCGGTGACCCTTATCGTTGGAATCAGATTCGGATATGCAGCAAGATGCTTCTCCGGATCATCCGGATCGGAAAGCTTCAGATTCAACTGGTTTGCCAGAGACTGTCCAGTACTGTCGAATGGAATCCAACTCCCCGGCGCACCGTCATCGCCGGCCACCTGAATACCGAATCCGCTTGCGATGCATGTCGGCATGAGATTGCAATCCTGCGTATGGGTCTTGGGGTTGGCACCGACGCAGTCATAGTCGATCAGCCATCCCGTCCACGTTTTTGGTATTGTCGGGTCAACCGGTTTGCCGCCGCCATTATTCTTCTCCTCAGGGGCTGCAATTTCATCAGCGGTTACCTGATGCTCCCCGTAGCCTGCTATTGTATCGCTCACGTTTGATATTTCATAGACATGGATGTATTGGCCTGCCGGGACTTTTATTTCCGCTCCGGAGGAAAAAGGAATCAAACCGTCGGGTACATAGGAAGCATTATTTCTTTTTTGTTCCACCACGCTTTTCGCAGACACACTTGCCGAACTTATATTGTATTTTAAGGTGGTACCCGTTCCCGCTTTTACTTTGACGATGCTGTTTCCTGTTACGGCTCCTTTGCTTGTAACTTCTACTTCTCTTAATACCAGCTTCTCAGGCAAAGTGACTTCATAATTGGAAACACCGGTTATGTAAGTGAATTCAATTGAAGTAATGTGTATGCCGGAAACCGTCCCGGATATACTTTTTGATATATCCGTAACAGGCAGCTGAGCTTGATCGGAGCCACCGCTGCCAGTGTGGTAAGGAACATTGCTTACAGGATACCCGCTCACTTTGATGGTTGGAATTGTGTCATTGTATTTTTCAAGGTGGCCCTGACTTCCACTGCTGGATGAGAGTATATCATTCAGTTGCCTGGCCAGTTCATGACTTTTCTGATCGAAAGGAACCCAATCCGAATAACTATAGGTATTACCAGCCTTCCCTGGTGTATAGACAACAATACCGAACCCGCTGGCGATACATGTTGACATCAGATTACATGTCTGCGTATGTGTATAAGGGTTTCCACCTGCGCAGTCATAGTCTATCAGCCATCCCAGATAGGTCGGTATCGATACTGTAACCGTTGCATCCGAATATCCTGTCGCTTTCACCTGTATGGCATATTCCCCTGCTTCAGTAAAAATACTTGAATTGAGCACAATACTTCCTGCCGCAAGAGTATAAAGGTTACTTCCAATCGCATTACCATTCGCAATAACTGATGTAATAGCGTTCTGCCATGCCGTATCCGCC
Organism: Bacillota bacterium; assembly: GCA_023399355.1. Lineage (GTDB taxonomy): Bacteria > Bacillota > Clostridia > Acetivibrionales > DTU013 > UBA1305. Next base: position 5,806 of record JAEWQC010000007.1, read on the forward strand.
GTGAAGGAAAGTATAATGTTCTTTCCAACCGAGGAAGCGCCATTAACCGATAATACCGGAGGCGTAAGCTTTCCAGGCTCAGTCACTTTCTGTGTAATCGCAGTATCGGGATATCCTGCCGCTCTAACGCGAATAGAATAGTCTCCATACGCAGCAAAAACGCTTGAACTGATTTCAATACTTCCGGGTGAAATGACATACAGATTAGCAGCAAGCACATTTCCATTCACCACCACCGTCTGAATGGCATTACGCCAGTTTGCATCCTCTGGAAAGCCAAGTGTAACATTCTCTCCGACATTCACCTGCGCATCTGCCGATAATGCCGGCGGCTGCAACTGCTGAATAATTGTTTGTATGACCGCCGCACCGGTATATCCTGCCGCTTGGACAACAATGTCATAGTCTCCGGCTGCGGCAAAACAGCTTGAATCAATTTTGATGCTTCCCTGGGAAATGCTGTACTTACCGCTGTCTATCACATTCCCTTTCACGAGCACCTCATCAATGCTATTCTGCCACGCTGCATTCTGAGGAAAGGAAAGTGTAACATCCTCTCCTATATTAGCATGTGCCTCAGCCGATAATACCTGGGGAATAAGAAATTTTACAAAAATGGCATCGTAGTCTCCATGACCTGTCTGCCCGCTTAAATCAAAATCCGTTGAACTGGAAAATCCCGCCGCCACAATGGAATGGCCCGCATTTGTCTCCTTTACGGCAGTAAATGTATCGTACTTAGTACCTCCGAAATCTTTTTTCCAGATGATCTTGCCATCCGCAGTTATTTTCACAGCCACAGCATCCTGATCAGACCATGTTGTTGCTGTTGGTAATTTCCTGTGAAGACCTATGAAATCACCGTCATTTGACAGCGCAATTCCTACAGCGATATAACCTCCATCTGCTGCCCGCTCCAACGAATTGAATTCGTCCGCTTTTGCGCCTCCTATTCCCTTGAACCAGCCAAGATCCCCGCTGCTGTTATATTTTACGAAAATTGCTTCTTTAGCGGTGTAATAGATGTTGCCTAACGAGTCTTTAATTTCATTCTCATTATTATCCAGATTCTTATCCAGTAAACTTGCATCAATTGAGACTGCACTCCCGGCCACAATATATCCCCCGTCGTCAGTAACCCTTCCAGCTTTGAAAACTTCGTGTTTGTTGCCGCCGAAAATTTTCTTCCAGACCTCATTGCCACTGCTGTCAAACTTAAAAAGAATTCCGTCGTCATAACCGCCTTTATAACTGACTACACCTTTTGAATTGACCGTAGTGCCATAATGATAATATACCGTACCCGCCCCTGTTGTTTGCGGTGCAAAATCACCATCTATTGAGCTTGAAGCTCCAACGGCAATATATCCACCGTCCGGCGTCAGCTGCACATCATTAAACGCATCGTTATTATTGGTGCCGCCAATGCTTTTTTTCCATTCCACCGCACCCGTATTACTGAATTTTGCAAAAATTGCGTCTGAATTGCTCGTGCTGATGCTCCCATGGAGGATGCCTGTGAAGTCTCCATCGTCCGAGGTGAAACATCCTGCGGCAATATAGCCTCCATCATCTGTCTGCCGTACTGCATTCAATTTATTGCCGTAATCCTGACCTATATAATTAAGCAGACTGCTGGGATAAGATCCGCTCAAAGCCGTCTGCCAGTCCTTTTCACCATCACCTTTCAGTTTGATGATTTGGGCATCCGAGTAAACATTCCCAGCAGTTGACCAGTCACGGGTTCCTGCAATAATATAACCGCCGTCAGCCGTTTGCTGCACACTATAAAACTGTTCGGTCAGGTTACTGCTGTCAGGAAACTCTTTCGTCCAGACAATTCCGCCTGTCTTGTCATATTTTATAACAAGTCCCCTTTTTTTATAGACTGAATCATTGGGCGCGAGTAATGATCCATCATAGTATGATGTATAACCCACTGCGATATAACCGTCATCCGTTATCTTTGCCACTGCATTAATTTTATCCTCCCACGTTGATCCGTAATTCCTGATCCACGAGGTTGCATTGTTGACGGTTTGATTCACTGTCCCAGTTGTATAACCAGCAGCTTGGACCGTAATTGTATAGTCACCGGCTTCATTAAAAAGACTCCCATCGATTTTAATGTTTCCGGGTGAAATGGCATACAGACTGCCATCGATCAAATTGCCGTTTACAGTAACCGCTGCAATCGCTTTCTGCCAGGAGTCATCCGCCGTAAAGGATAGCGTAACCCTATCCCCCTCGGTTACAGGTGTGTCGGCGGATAATGCCGGTGGATCAGGATTGGAGAATACCGGTATAACAGCCGCAGAGGTTGTGGATTCAGGGCCGTCGCCTGCCGGATTGACCGCTCTTACCGTAAATGTGTAAGAGGTGCCGTTGAGCAGATCCGTAACTGTAATCGGGCTTCCCGTACCGACAGTGGTTTTCTGAAACTCACCGCCGCTGTAAGTCTGCACCTTGTAGCCTGTTATTCCGTCACCCCCGTTGAAATCCGGCGCCGTAAAGCTGACCGTAGCCTGTGAATTGCCAGCCGCTGCCGAAACAGACGTAGGAGCACCAGGTACCGTAACAGCCGCAGCTTCTGTAATCACTGTTTTTTCAGGGTCCGTAACTTCATAATTTGATACAGCGACACTGTTGTATGTAATGTATGTAAATTCAATTGAAGTGATATGTATTCCTGTGACCGTTCCCGTTACGCTTTTAGTTGGATCTGTAATGGGCAGCTGCGCCTGGTCATTCGGATCACCGGGGTCTGAATCATGATAGGGTATATTATTTACAAGATACCCTGTAACCTTGATGGTAGGTATCCTGTCCGGATATTTTGCAAGATGCGCTTCATGGTCACTGGAATCTGAAAGTATCTGGTTCAGCCGGGCGGCAAGCAGATGACTCGCCTGGTCAAACGGAAGCCAGTTGGCTGCATTATAGGTATTGTAAGCTTTCCCTTCCGAATAGACATACATGCCCTCTCCGCTTGCTATACAGGTCGGCATCAGGTTACAGGTCTGCGTGTGCGTTTTGGGATTAGCACCGACACAATCGTAGTCAATAAGCCAGCCCGTCCAGGTCTGTGTTGGCGGCGCATCTGCAAAGGCAGGCATCCATAAGGTTATCAGCATGCTTAGCAAAAGCAGTCCGCTGATTATTTTCTTTCTCATCGTTTTCATTGCTTGGCCTCCTTAAAATTGCCAAATAGATGAAACAGATCCGGAGTATATAAAAGGCCTGCAAATTTTGAAATTGGAATCAAAATAAGCAAGCCTCCGACACGTGCAGTCAGCTTTTCATCTATTTGGTTTATAGTTATTGGTTTCTTTCCCGATTATTCATATAGGTTAACTAATTAAAGCAATATTATACCAGAATTCTTGGGTTGTCAATACAATTGTGTAAAAATTATGGGTATTATATTACAGTTGTATTACATATGCATTACATATTTATTACATATGCTAATACAATTTATTATTTCTACCCTGTCAATTCTAAAACAAATGTCATCCGGTATGAAAACTTTTAATAGAACAAGGCGGGGGATTGAAGAATACTGTATGTATTCCGATTAAAGGCAATGCAGTCATACGGAACATTAACAAAGCTATTTGCCTGTACCTCGCAAATAGCTTTCTGGTGGGAATGGATGAAATTAGTGCTGACAGGATACCAGGCGCTGCCACAGCTCTCTTTGAGCTCTCTTCAGCTTATCTTCCTGCTTTTCATTTGTTTTGGGTTTTTAACCGTTTCTCCTTTTTTACTGCCTGCACATATATTCTTTGCGTTTGCACTTCAAAGTCGTATGGTTCTCTGGTCTCAATAAATTCAAAGCTGAAGTTTCCGTTTGTCAGATATTGAATCACCTCTGCTTCAGAAAAATAACTCATATGCAGAGAAGTACTTACTCCTAATGCTTCTTCAATAATACGTTCACTTTCCCCTTTATGAACCGCAAGAAAGAGTCTTCCTCCATCTTTGAGAACACGGTTGAACTCGCTGAATACCTTCCCAATATATATTTTAGGAATATGTATGATTGAATAAAATGCAACGATTCCATCCAGTAAATTATCTTCAAAGCTAAGATTCGTCATATCCATTATCTGAAAGGTCATCATAGGATTCAATGCTTTCGAAGTTTTTATACTAAGCTCTGATATATCTATGCCGCAGACATTCAAGCCCTTATCGAATAAATAGCGCCCTATCTGGCCTGCGGCTCCACAGCCGGCATCGCAAAGCAGAGAGGTTTTCCTGAAGTTTTCTGCAAATCTGTCCAATAAATTTCTGTCATATTCCTTCTTCCGGATCTCATCCTTAAAAAGATCCGCGTACTTTGCTGAAATTTCATCATAGTATTGAGTGGTTCTCTTGTTTATTTCTGACAGGTTTTTCACGGCAATCGTCCTCCTTTCCATATAACAAACAATGACACAAGCAATCCCTGTTTTGCACTCAGAGTGAGATAACCTATACCTTTAGTATTCATTTATGATTGTGTAAAGAGTTATTTTGTCTTAAATACTGCCAAATTGACTGCTAATCGGAAAAGGTTCAACGGGAGCAAATAATTACCGGCTAATTTTTGAGACCCTTCTTAAAATATTTTTATTTGCAATTCTCCCGTTTGCAATATGTACATTGCCGGATGTTAATTTAGATGCTCTCTTGCCTTCCTCTTTGCCTTAAAATCACGTATGTTTCCTGAAGTATATCCCATGGGGCATATAGTGCACCAACTGCGCGGTTTGAAAAAGACTCCTGCCAGGAATGCTAAAAGTGTGGCTGCTTCCATAAAAATCAGCACCGACTTACCAAGGATATAAACACCTTTTGGAACCGCCCAGATCATCAACACGATAAAACTCCCCATCATAACTGCCCAGAGTATGAGCCGGAATGCCTTTGAATGCATTTTCTGCGGCATATTCCCGCCTCTCGTAACAGGACGCGTAAAGGTACCTATAAAAGAACCTCTGGGGCAAATACGGGCACAACTCATTTTCCCTTTTCCTGAAAGAGCGATTACAATGGGTGTGAACATGCATACAAAGCCATATAGCCCAAAGGGAGGCCATAAATTGGCAATCAGCATCCATGAGATGGTTATTCTCCATGTCCAGCCTTGCTGCGATTTTAGCCAGGGTCCGGAGCCCGTTTTTTCAGTTTTTTTTACACTGCCTGTTTGTATTTCACTTTGCAATGTATTCACATCCTTTCATAGATCAGGTTTTTAGGTGCTATCAATATTGCAATGAAACCTCTCTTCCGGAAACAGCCGCATATTGTTTGACATCACAGAACCTTCCTTTGGCGAACATCCTTTGGCGCAATACACCTTCGAACGACATCCCGGCTTTTTGCATAACCTTGCCTGAAGCTTCATTTTCGATGGCATGAACCGCCTCAATCCTGTTAAGCTTCATCTCTTCAAAGCCAAATCGGATTAAGCGTCTGACCGCTTCAGTCATGATCTTTCCCCCAATATTCTTTTGACAGGGCGTACCCGATGGCTCCACAGAAATTTGGCAGATCAAGCTGAACAAACCCCATGGCTCCGATGATTCTTCCGGTTTCTTTCAGTTCAACCCCCCATTCACCGGCTTCATCCTTTTCATAACGCTCCAGCGCCCAGTGAATATAGCCTTTTGAATCCTCAACCGACCTGTGCGTTTCCCATGTCATATATTTTGTCACTTCAGGATGTTTTGCGTATTCAAAAACATCCTGCGCATCAGGAATGTCAAACTTCCTCAAAATCAGCCTTTCCGTCTCCAATGTCGGATTGTTCAGGAATTTCGACGTCATTTCTCTCATCTGCTCAGTCTCACTTCTCTCCAAAAAATTACGGTCAACTGCTAAAATTCCCCGATGAGTCTCTTTCCTTCATTTGTATCCGCTCCTTTTAAAAATAATAGAATGGCTATATGTATCCAACTTCTAAATTATTCTGTAATAAGCGGCAAGGTCACTTAATCACCTCTGGCGCCATCAATCAAGATGCCTGATAGTACATGCTCCAGAAACTGATAATAAACACGCCAGCACTCCGCTCCATAGCCGCCTGCAATAAGCACCGCCTGAGGAATACTCCGTTCCTTCAGAAAATTATAAACCAGCAGGTCCCTCTCCTTCATCTGTTCCAAAGTCAGCTTCAAACCGCTTGAAGATGGAAGGCCATCCTTTTCATAAGGGTCTGCTCCCATTACTACCAGTGCAATCTGAGGTTTAGGAAATGAATCCAGCTTATTCAGGCCCTCCAGAAGTTTTTTGTTATAAACATCCTCTTCCCCGACAGCCACAGGTATATCGATATCACTTGGAATAAAGGAAGGGTTCAACACCCCATCCGCATACATTTCAGTGTCCAAAGGCCAGCCCTTTTCCATATGGATGCTCAAGGTTGTGATTGAATCGTCTCCCGAAGTCAAAGCTGCAGTTCCGTCTCCCTTATGGGCGTCCAGGTCGATCACCCATGCTGAAGATATGGAATCATTCTCCTGAAGATTTCTGATAGCAATAACGATATCATTCAATATGCAGAATCCTTCTCCATAATCCTTCTGAGCATGATGAAATCCACCCCCGAAATAGAAACAGAAATCCTTTTCCAGGGCTGTTTTGCAGCACTGCAGGGTGCCTGCTGTCTTAAGCAATTCGCTCGTGAATAAAGCTGATAATGGCAACACTGCATTTTTAGGATTGTAGCGATTATAGCTGCCGTCCGAACCAATAAGCTCATAAGCCCTTATGACTTCCTCTTCGAGCTTATCGGAAAATAATTTGTTTATGTATTCCCGGGAATGGACTCTTAGCAAATCCTCAGGCATGATCTTTTCCTGTATTCTATTACATGAAAATCCATTAAATTCCTTTCCCAATTTCGGATGTGACTTCAACTTCTTCAAGGTTCTTTTTAATTTATCATCCATAATTGGAATTTCAATTCCAAAATCATATAGGCTTATTTTGCATTTCAAATCGTATAAGATCATACAAACCCCAACTTTCATCTATAAAAGCACTATAATAAAAGCCCCTTGGCAACCCAAACAGAGTTAAGATGCATTTATCAAATCTGACAAACAGGACCAGGCTCTTTTGGAAAAGATAGTCTTGATCCCAAGTCTCTTTGATTCCATTTTGATATTCTTGCACAGATCATGACTTACGAAATCGGTAAAGACAATAATAAGTTCCGCGTTCTTCGGGAGCTCGATACATTTGTCTCTGGTCTTTCTTCCTGTTATATGCTTAATAATGCAAAACCCATTTTTGCACAGGTTGCAGTTGATCTTTCCGATATTGTCACCACCAACGATAACGATTCCCATATGAACACCTCCCCTATTCCATATGATATAACCTAGTATTTCTATCATTTTACTATACTTTGAATATGATTTCAAGAGGTCTGGTAGATTTTTATATAGGTTCCAGAAAAAGCAGCCTTGACGAAATCGTTCAGTCAAGGCGAAAAAGCAAGGTTTTAACCTATAGTTGGCCATTGGGGCTTCAGAAGGAGATTCTACTCTGCAGGGCTTATTCTGTACGGTTTATTCTGTACGGTTTATTCTGTACGGTTTATTCTCAATTTATTTCACATAATCCGTTTTAAACCTTTTCAAGCTCAGAGAATTGGTAACTACGGAAACAGAACTGAACGCCATGGCGGCTGCACTGATGACAGGGGTTAAAAAGCCAAGGGCTGCAAATGGTATTCCGATCGAATTGTATATCAAGGCCCAGAAGAGATTTTGTTTTATCTTTCTCATTGTCATCTTTGATAATCGGATGGCAACCGGAATTGCCCAAAGGTCATCTCTCATCAAAATGATATCTCCCGTTTCTATCGCCACATCCGTGCCCATCCCCATGGTAAAGCCTATATCTGCGGTTGCCAGTGCCGGTGCATCGTTTATACCGTCGCCAACCATCGCTACGTTCTTTCCAAGCTTTTTCAGCTTTGCAATTACTTCAGCTTTGCCGGCGGGAAGCACTCCGGCAATGACATTTTCAATGTCTGCCTGCTTTGCTACTGCATTAGCGGTTTCGACATTATCTCCGGTCAGCATATAG
>JAEWQC010000027.1 GCA_023399355.1 Bacillota bacterium
ATCTATACTATGGTTGAGAATGCGACAAAGGGCCTTCCAATTACTGATGAGGTTTTCAAGGAAGAAGATTATGGTAAGCAATACCAGCTACTGAATACTATGCGGGATATGTTTAAAGAATCATTTCAAATTACAGCTGAAATTCAAGATTCGATTAAGGAAGCTCAAATTAGTACAATTTTAACTTCTCAAGTATTAGGTGATCAAAAGGAATTATCAATGGCTAGAGAAAGACTCAAAACTGCAATGAATAAAATTGATGATTTAGGAAAAGAATTTATAAATAATATGGATACATTTGTATCAAAGGTAAATAAATTGGATTTATCAGAGGAATATAAGCAAGGAATAATTGATGGCTATTTAAATTCATCCGGCAATAGTAAAGAAACTATGAGAAACTATTATCAGATTGAGATGGATATATTTGCATCAATTGATGATATTCTTGAATATATGCAAAGTAAAGAGGGAACATATACTTTTAATTCAAGTGCAATCATATTTGAGAATGACGCAGATGCTGAGGAATACAACAAGTTGTATCAAAATCTGGAGCAGGATGTTGCCAAAGAGACAGAATGGTTAAAGAAAAGAAATGAAAGTTTAGGCTCAAGATTGAATGAATTTAAGGATGAATTGAAGTAGGAGATTGTTTATTTGTCAGAAAGGGGTGCTGCCAACATTTCCGACAAAACCCACGCTAAGGCAATAGTTCGTTAAAAGTTAGCGATTTCGCCCACTTTAAGCCTGTAGCCCTTTAGTTGCCTATGTTTAATGGCCTTAATTCATAATTCATCAGACTCAGGTATATTTCTTACATCAAAGGTATATTCTCCAAGAAAGTTTATATGCTCATCCAAGTGGGGCTATATGTTTTAATAGCTCATCGCTAACGTTGCCATTTGAGGAGTAGTCGTGTCTATATTCTCCTTTAAGGAAACAAGGTCTACTGATTTATCCTGAAGCTGTTGTACTATATTAAGAAGGTCTTTTGTACTACGCGCTAAACGTGAAATACTCTCTATATAAACTTTGTCACCTTCACGCATATAATCAAGCATTTTGTTAAGTTCTGGCCGATCTGCATTTTTCCCAGAAGCTTTCTCGGGAAAATATTTATCAATGCTTAATCCCGACAAAGCTATTTCTTACTTGTCTGTATTTTGATCAATAGCAGACACTCTTATATACGCAATCTTGGACACCATTGTCACCCTTTTCATCTTTTAAATCATCATATCACATATAACACAAAACATATATCATTAATTTTGTGTTGGCGCATAAATATAAAAACAGGGTTTTGTAACGATTAATATCAATAACACAAAAAGTAGGTATTTCGTAACTTGCGGCCTTAGCGTAGTATTTGTCGGTTTACTCTTGCGATACGCCTAATTTTAATCTTTATATGAAAACTAGTGTTGTTTGAAGTTTATAATAATTAACAAAAATGTAATTGACTGATTGTTTCGGTAATGGTAAACTAATATAGTATTAAGACATGAGGCATTTAAAATAAGTAAAAAGGGTGAGGTATATTTTGAAAAGGGTTGAATTAGGTATCATCTCCGTCATTTTAGCCGGATTAATTCTTTCACTTGAACTATACGGACTGAAATTTATTTATTTAACGGAATTAAAATCTGGGTTTCCATGGAAGGAAACACCTCTGTCTTATCTCCAAGAACCTAATATCTTGTTGGCTATATTTATTACATTTATCGTCATAGTCTTTGGTGTAATAGTAATTGTAAAAAACAAATAGTTGAATAATGCTTAACCCTCATCTTTTGAAAGTGAGGTGATGATTAGAAAAGAATTTATACATTAGCAGGGAAACAAAAATAATTAGGGTCTGTGAAAAAACAAATATCGGGAGGGGAAAAAATATGTTAAAAAACACTTTATTCAAAAAAACTGTATCGTTTATTTTAGCAATTTCCATACTTGTTATTATGAATACAAGTATTTTTGCAACAAACACAGTAGTATCAAGGTCATGGACAGTTAGGTATGATAATAATAGCAATATATATTTAAAGAATATAAAAACAGGAGAGATAGTAGTTCGTGCATTTAGACTTGATGAAACTGGAAAGCCTATAGATATTAAATTAAGTCAATATGTTCAAGTTCTTAATAATCAGACGGTAGATCAAAATCAGAAGCAATCGGTAACTCAAAGTACTTCGGACACAGTTACTCAACACACTTCAAGCACATTAGACTTACCTCCTTATATTACTAGCTATTATAGATATGAACAAACATACAGTTATACTGATTCAGGAAGCTCTGTAAAGGTTACACCGGATGTAATTGGTCCAGCTACTATAACTTATGGTAATTCAACAACTGTAACGGAATCTTTTAGTGCCGCTATTAGCCTTAATGCTGAAGCGAAAAGAGTGATAAAAGGCGGTGCATCCTTTACTTGGAACAGCTCTGCATCTACTAGCACATCATTTGGCTTAACTTATAGTGTACCTGCAGGTAAAACGGGATACATAAAATTCACTCCATATAGAAATGTAACAGTAGGAGAATTATATGAAGATGTATTCTACAATGGTACTTATATGAGTACTTTAGATCAAGGAATTTCATATGGATATTCTCCAAAAAAATTAAGCAATGGGTTTGCTGATGGCATTTTTGCATTAGCGTACAATTAAGCCATTTAAGCTCTTGAATGCCAAAAAGGTACTGTAAGAAGTCGAGTACCTTTTTGGCATTTTTATTAAATTACAACCTATTCTATCTGTTTTACTGGCAATATCTTGTCAGAGCCTCACTATCAAAGGGTAGTGGATAGACGTGAGATCAGGTTGATTAAATTCTGAATGATGTATTGAAAGAAAATGGACTTCCGACCGTGATTAGGCGTAAACCCAGCAAAGAAACAATAGAACGCAAAGTAGATTTAAAAGCTCCAATTACAGCCAGAAAAGGCACTTATAAAGACAAAACAGATATAAAATAAAATTAAATTGAGTTTAAATATGCCAAAGTGTTAAGTTAAAATCATTAATCCGAACTTTGAAAATGTTCTGAGAAGCCTTGACACAAGATGTTTATATCGTTATTGCAGATGGTTCCAGCTACGCTGGTATTAAGAGATGTACCTGAGTCTGATGAGTTAAGACCATTAAACGCAGGCGGCTAAAGGGTTGCAACCTTAACGTGGGTGGAATCGCCAACTTTTAACCAATTATTGCATTAGCGTGGGTTTTGTCGGAAATGTTGGCGGTACCCCCTTTTAATGAATCTAAGGTTGACACTCCGCATCTCCTAACCCAGTCTAGGATTTCGGATTATATAGAACCGGCGTGGTTGTTAGATACATCCTCATGTTCTGAGCGGAATATATAAAATTTCATTTTCGAAAGATTGCTACGATACAAGAGATTTTTTGTGATCTGTATGACGAGATTCTTCATGATTGATGACGAATTTAAAATTATTTTCGTTATTTAATCTATTGGTTAATTAAACCGGCATCAATAACTTTTGCCAGTTCCCATGACTTCTTTAGTATAAAATAAGAGGGAAGCCCTTTTGAAATCCGTAGCAAAAACTATACCAAATTTTATGTAATAGAAGTATATTCCTTCATTTCTTAATTTCAAAATACCGATAGCATACAAAATAAGGTAATTGATTGAAGGATTACCAATATTAATGTCGAATAATAAAAGTAAAAGTCCAGCCAGTATATGAAGAAATTAAAGTGTCAGAAGGACAATATAACAGACATTGCAAACACAAAACACAAACTTGATTAGCCAGGAGGGTGTAACTGATGAATACAAAAAAAAATGTTGGCTTAGTACTTGTATTCTTATACTTGATCTTCTCTATAGGTACAACGGTTTATGCAGTAAACAATTCTTCAAAATTTCCAATACTATATCCTATGTCACAGAGCGGCAAATGGGGATTTATCGACAATAGTGGCAAAGTTGTAATAAAGCCTCAATATGATCAGGTAAAGCAATTTTCAGAAGGTTTAGCATGGGTTAGTGTAAACTCAAAGACAGACTTTCAAACCAGATGGTATTTAATTGATTCTACCGGGAGAAAAATTCTTAGTGACTTGCTCCTGGTTGGCGCCAGCAATTTCAAAAATGGGCTATGTAGTATAATTACTCGCTCTAATGACTTCGGCAAAAATAATCGAGTATTTATAGACAAAGCAGGTAAAGTCATTGCTAAATATGATAATACAAAATGCGGGATGTTTTCTGAGGGCCTATTAGCAATGACTACAAGTACAGACGAAAGTGGCAGTTATCTGTATTCTAGGGGTAATTGGGGTTACTTAAACAGTTCAAATGCAAAGGTTATTACTCCAAGTTATCTATATGCGTCTGATTTTTCCGAAGGTCTCGCATGTATAGAGACAGAAGGTGGAATGGGGTATATTGATAAAAAAGGCACTATCGTGATTAAGCCTCAGTTTGATTATGCTGGGGATTTTCATGAAGGGTATGCTGTTGTCGGTGAAGGTAGTAATAATAATATTGGTTTTGTAGAATCAGGATTACTTGAAAGTGACTATTATTTTTCAACAAATATTATGCGAAGGGAAGAGCTGCTTGGTCAAACAATGATAGAGCCTTTTGACTTAGTAACGATAAGTAAATATGGTGCTAAGTTAGGCTTTATTGACAAAAGCGGAAACAACGTAATAAAACCGCAATTTGATAGCGTAAAATATTTTTCAAATGGCCTTGCCTGCGTTAAAAAAGACAAATGGGGCTATTTGAATTCTACCGGGAAAATGATTACTGATTTCAAATATGATAATGCACGAAGTTTTAGTGAAGGTTTAGCCGCCATCAATGCTCCCGACGATTTCGGCATAAACAAATGGGGGTTCATAGATAAAACCGGGGAAATTACAATCCCTTTAAAGTATGAAGATGTTAGAGACTTTCATGAAGGCCTAGCAGCATTTAATGATAAAGGGCTATGGGGATTCATAGATACAAAAGGAAATGTGGTAATCAAACCTTTATATAGTAAAGTTGATGATTTTTCATCTGGAATAGCCTATGTAATGATGTATAGAAACTATAAATATGATACTTGTTATATCAATAAGACAGGCAAAAAAGTATGGACGAGCTACTGACAGATAGCGCGATCAATGCAAAACATAATAACCTAATTTGTTAGAAACATACTCATTGCCTCGAAGTAAACGCATCAACAAGGATCAGGGTTCATCGGCTCCTTGTTGTTTTATTATATACGAAGACTATTGTCAGAACTCATAGAGTACTATTTTATTGAACAACCGCTTTTGTCAGCTTTATGAATTTCAATAGGGTATATCCAAATGGAATTCATGAAAAATGTTTCAATAAAATTATATTTTTAAATTATGAAATGTTTCAAAAAATATTGAACCCTAAAGAAACATATTGATATAATTGAATCATCAAATACAAAGAGGTGATTCGATTATGAATATTGGATATATCAGGGTTTCCACTACTGAACAGAATACAGCAAGACAAGAAGTTATGATGCGGGATTTAGGGGTAGATGAAATATACATAGATAAAGCAAGCGGAAAGAATACCGATAGACTAGAACTTCAAAAGATGCTTGAGTATGTTAGAAAAGGTGATACTGTAATGGTTGAGAGTATAAGTAGATTTGCAAGGAATACTAGAGACCTTTTGGAACTAATAGAAGTGCTTAAGAAAAAGCAAGTAGAATTTGTTAGTAAGAAGGAAAACATTGATACAAGCACAGCGACAGGAAAGTTTATGTTGACAGTGTTTAGAGCAATTGCAGAACTAGAACGGGAATACATTCTTCAAAGACAGGCTGAAGGAATCCAGATAGCAAAACAGGAAGGTAAGTATAAGGGCAGAAAAAAGATTGAAAATGATAGATTCGAGAAGGTATATAAAGATTGGAAAGCGGATAATATAACGGCAGTGAGAGCAATGGAGCTTCTAGGGATGAAGCGGAATACATTTTATAGAAGAGCTCAAGAATATGAAGATAAGCAGGGAAAGTAACCCTGCTTTTTTATGGGCAGGATGGAGTTTACTCTTGAAGATACTATTATATTTCTATATACCCATTGCTCATCTAAACACAAAGTATTGTTAGAATTATAGTGATTAATGAATTTATTCTTACTATAATTTTAAGAATAGGCATAGGTACAGTATGCATTAAATAGTGCTGTTAACAAAAGTATTTCATGTATTTTTTCTTCTAGTTGTCGCCGTCGTTCACCGTGAACAATTTTTTCAGTAAAATGAAAATAATATTGAATAAGTATTATAAAAAGATTGAAACAAAGATGTGAAAATAAAATATATATGTGATTTGAATATTAAAATGATAATAAAAAAGTGTTAACATAATATCAAAACAGTATTAAAAATTCTGGATAAGCGACCAGAACGAAATGCAGTGATATTAAGGCTTATAGAGAATAATAATTTATCGTAGATGTATTGATTAGGAAACAAGTTTATGTTAAGATAATCATAAATACAGAATATCCCATATGGAAAAATTAAAGATAAAATGAATTGTCCTACTAATGTGGGTCTGTATTTGTATTGCCTTTTGATCATTGACAAAGAAAGCTGCAGTTTTTTAATGAGATTTATAAATAAGCTGTAGCAGTATTAAAAAAGAAAGCCCTACGGGCAGTATATCAAAAGTGCAGGATACTTTTGCTTAAATTAATATTCCAATAAAAGGGGAACTTCGCCAGGACCTAAAGCGAGCGGTGCCGAAATAAAATGTATGGTCACTCTTAGTTGGATAAAAGTTAAGCAGATACTTCTCGCCTCTTACGTCGACGTGTACTGATGTATAGGGGATTCAGGCAACTATGAGCCGGGATGAGATCCGGAGGTATGGGGAAGCAGAACCTCGGCCTATGAGCATATATTATGCTGTCCATGCATTTCTAGACATCCTGGGTATGGGACGGTAAAGCGCATACCTAACGCGACGGCAGAATGTACGTGACCTTGCTTATACGATGGTATATCAAATTATATAGAAATAGATTATGCGCCGGAGTATCCGGCGTATAAATGTGTTTCTACACGTATCTTTTTCGAAACAGCACATACGGGAAATATTTTTCTCATAATATAGATTGTAAGATAAGCAGTAAAGAGAGGTGGCTATATGGTTTTACAGACAGGAAATATGGGGGGGAAGCCTTTGGTCTCCATATGGTTGTCTAAGGATGAAAATAATGATATGATTTTGCAGGATGTCATAGATATATTGAAAAAGAAATATAAGGTATGTACATATAGGTCGGGACAGACCAAAAGAGAGGAAGTTTACAAAAAAATCGTGGTTGATGCCGCTGCGCATAAATGATGATACACGGGGTAACAGAGATGGTTGATGGGATTGGGTACGTTAGGATATCAAGAGATGAAGACAAAGAAAATTATGACTCAATTCTTAATCAGAAAGAGATTCTTAAAAACTATGCTCAAAAAGAAGGCATAAATCTGGTTGAAATTTTAGAGGACGATAATGTAAGCGGCTATACATTTGACCGGCCTGGTATGAACAAACTCAAAGAATATTTAAATAACCCGAATATAAAAGTTGTCCTAGCAAAAGACTTGTCGAGATTGGGCAGGCATAATGCTTTGACACAGCTCTTTCTAGAAGACGTTACTCACCATGGCAAGTGGGTTATATTACCTGGAGATAATTACGACAGCAGTAAGGATGATGATGACATCGTTGGAATAAAGACATGGTATAACGAAAGGTATGTAAAAGATACTAGAAAGAAGGTTTTGGCAACTTTTAAAGCTAAGCAGGAAAAGGGCGAGCTTATTATTAAGCCTATTTTCGGATACGACGTTGATAGGAATCAAAATAAGCTGATAATTGATGAGGAAGCAGCTCAAATAGTAAGAAAAATTTTCGAACTTTACAAGAGCGGTTATGGATTCAGAAGAATATCTGAAATACTAAATGAAAATGCAATACCGACTCCATCAATGTTTATCAAAGAGCACTACAAGAAAATCGGGAAAATATATAAGGGTGCTGTGGCTGACTATTGGGCAAGTGTTTATATAGGCCGCATTCTTAAGGATGATGTCTATACAGGCTGTATCAGACAAGGCAAGACTCAAAAACCTTACATAAAGGCCAAATCTATAAGAGTTAAGAAAGAAGAACAATTAGTAATAGAGAATCGACATGAAGCAATCATTCCTGCAGATGAATTCGAATATATCCAAAAGTTAATAAAAGAGAGAGATGTTTCAGGATATGAAGGACTTGGAGGGAAAAGCACAAAGAGTCTTAATGTTTTTTCTGGATTATTATTTTGTGGTGAATGTGGATCCTATATGACAGCATATAGGCATCCTGATGGCGTAAAAGGTTATGTGTGTGGTACGTATCACAGGAGAGGGCGTAATTATTGTACTAGGCATTGGATAAAGCAGGATGAGTTGATTGCTCATATTAAAAACCACCTTCGATTTATTGAAGATAACATGACTGATTTTATAAATACATTAAATAGAGATATTGAAAAGTATGATGCAAAAAATATAAAACAATTGGATCTTGCTACATCAGCCAGGCAAAAATTAGATTCAATAGAGAAAGAATATAGAGAATTGATTTCTCAAAAAATAAAAGACCTTGTTGCCAATCCAGAGCATAAGGACACAATAGAAAAAGCATATAGTGAAATTGAAGCAGAGAAGCTGAAGAGGCTGGATACATTAAAGAAACAGCTTGAAAATCTCAAAACACAGGAAAATATCATCATAAATTTTGAAAAGCGCACAAGGGACGCGTTAAGTATTTTCAATGAAATTACTAACTCTGAAATGCCAAAGCGCTCTAATTTGGAATTAATCATATCAAGAATAAGTGTATACGCAGATGACAATGTGGACATTCAATTGCGAGAAGACATCGACGATCTGTGCCAGTGTCATCAGCAGATTCAGAACTCTCAAATCATAATATAATAAAAATAACACTCATATTAGGCTACCCGGGTGGGTGCGTAACCTTACGAAAATATTTATAGTGCAAAGAATAGAATAATTAATGTATAATCTAAGTTGTCAACAATCATGGTGGGGGGTAGCACGGAATATATGAGCAGTAACGAGCAGATTCTGCTTGAAAGATCAAAAGCAGGCGATATAGCTGCATTTGAAATGCTAATTGAAGCCTACCAGAAGAAAATATTCAATCTGGCTTTCAGAATGATTGGTAATTATGATGATGCCGGCGATCTTGCACAGGAAGCCTTGATCAGAATTTTCAAGTCCATCTCCAATTTTAAGGAACAATCATCGCTATCGACCTGGATATACAGGATTACTACCAATGTCTGTCTGGATGAAATAAGAAAGAAAAAGAATAGAAAGGTAGTATCGCTTGATGAGGAAATACATGCCGAAGACGGGGATATGCAGCGGCAGATCATGAGCGATGATCCGCTGCCGGACGAATTGATGGAAAAAGAGGAACTGCGGCAGATTATCAACAGTGCCATTGAAAGCTTGCCTGAGGATCAGAGGCTTGTGATTACGCTCAGAGATATTCAGGGATTCAGCTATGATGAGATTGCCAAGGTTCTTGACTGCCCGGCGGGTACAGTAAAATCCCGAATCAACAGAGCAAGATTCGCATTGAAAAATGTATTGATCTCAAAACGGGAACTTTTAAATGAGGAATTCGTCAAATAACGTGGAAGGAGGGCTGAAGATGATAAATTGTAAAAATTTCAGAGAAAATATATGTGCATATATTGATAATGAATTGAACATCAAAGAACGGCTTTCCTTTGACGAGCATGTTAACAACTGCAGTGACTGCAAAAGAGAACTGGATGAAATGATACGAATAGTAGCTTTGTGTACGGAACTGCCACAGCAGGAACTGCCGGTGGATTTCAAAGCCGGGCTGCATGAAAAGCTCACTGCTGTTGCGGGCAGGCAGGAAAACAAGGTAATCAGCATTAAAAAACCCAGGGGATTCCTGTTCTTAAAAACTTTTGCTTCCGTCGCAGCAGCGCTGTTATTGGTCCTCCTGGCGGGCGGCGTTTATAAATTTGGATGGTTTTCACCGGAGAAAATGCATGATTTTGCAAACACTACTGCTTTATCTATGAAAAAGCCGGAGGCCCCAATGGATGCGGCTGTGGCAGCTACCTATGGGAGTGACTCAAATGTTGAAATTGCCGGAGGCACAGTGACTCAGTCCAAAGAATTCAGTGCACCGGCCATAGTACAGTCTCCGGCAAAAGCTGCAGCAACTGACGAAACGCCTGAAGTTAACCGGTCGGCAGCGGTCCAAAACCGTATAGCGGCTGCAAGTGAGAAGACTGCAGGAATAGAATCGGTAAACAGCAGGATTTCGACAATAACTGTTTCTGCAGACGACCCGGATAAACTCGTTGAGAAAATAAAGACACTCGCAATAGCAAACAACGCTGAAATCGTTGATAATACAAAAAAAGTATTGACTTTCTCCCAGAATACAACTGCGGAGAAACAGAACATTAATGATCATGGGATAATGGCAGATGCTGCAGCAGATAATGCGGGTAAGGCAGGCAATGCAACAGGGAATACAACAGGCAATGCAACAGGGAGTACAACAGGCAATGTAACAGGGAATGCAACAAGCAATGCAACAGGCAATGCAACAGGGAATGCAACAAGCAATTCAGCAGGGAATGCAGGCAGTCCCTTGCAGAAGCAACTGGTTTTCAACATTTCGGGCATACAGTACGAGCAGTTTGTTTCAGCCCTGAACAAGGAGTTTGGAGTCGCAAATGTCCAGACTGGAGCATTTGTTACGGAAGACATGACGATTTCTCTAAATAGTGCAATAGCAGATTCCAACGAGGCTGACAACCGCATACAGGAGCTTCAAAAAGAAGACGGCACAAAGAACGCTTCTGAAATTGAAAAACTGAAGGCACGAAAAGAAGCGGCGGATAAGCGGATCGACGAACTCCGGCTTGGAAACGATTTTGTCTATGTCACCGTTCTTATAAACGGGAAATGATTCAGTTATCCAGATAACAATATAGGCAAAATAAGAAGCAGCCATTTACGGCTGCTGTTTTTTTGTGTAAAATAAAGGAGTTCCTTTTTGCTCGATAAAAGGTTTGCAGTTGAGTAGAATAATGTAATAGCACAACTCATCGGAGGGATTTTAATGAATGCTGACAAATTGATGATTATAGACGGCAACAGCATACTGAACAGGGCATTTTACGGACTGCAGGGAGCCCAGATGATGCTGGCAACGTCGGACGGCCTTCATACAAATGCCATCTTTGGATTTTTAAACATCCTTAATAAATTCATTGAAGAAGAAAAGCCTCAATACCTTTGTGTCGCGTTTGACCTGAAGGCGCCGACATTCAGGCACATCGAGTTCAGCGGATACAAGGCCAAGCGCAAGGGAATGCCTCCTGAACTGGCAGAGCAGATGCCGGTCATGAAGGAGGTATTGGATGCAATGAATATTAAGCGCCTTGAAATGGAGGGCTTCGAGGCAGATGACATTATTGGTTCCATATCTCTGTGCGCTGAGCAGAAAGGTATTCAGACGGTTATCGTTACCGGTGACAGGGATTCTTTCCAGCTGGCCTCCGAAAATACTCGAATACTTATGCCGGTCACAAAGGGCGGAAGGACTGAAACAGAGTCTTACGATCTGGATGGAGTCATTGCACGTTACGGTGTAACTCCGATACAGTTCATAGATGTGAAAGGACTTATGGGAGACCAGTCCGACAATATCCCCGGGGTACCGGGTATTGGAGAAAAAACGGCAATAGAATTGATCAGGTCCTTTGGGAGTCTTGACAGCGTCTATGAGAACATTGATAAAGTAGAAAAAAAAGGCGTCAGAGAAAAACTGGAAGCCAATCGTGAACTGGCTTTTATGAGCAGGCGTATTGCAACGATTGACAGGAACATGCCAACTCTTTGCGGTTTTGACGACCTTAAGAGAATCAGCTATGACGGGCCAAAACTTTATGGACTTTTTAAAAAGCTTGAGTTTAAATCGCTGATTGGAAAGTATGGGCTGGATCAGCCGGCCTCTGCAGAAATGAATGAACTTCAGAAAATCAAGTATACGATGATAGAAGATCCTATTGCACTTGCACAGATTGTCGCTCAGGTGAAAAAAAGCGGAGAGGCTGCCATGTACCATCTGCTTGAACACTCCGGTACTTTTGGCTATAAGCTTGTGGGCGTTGCTGTCTCCTGGGGCAAAGAAAACGCTTATGTGAAAATAGACGGTGGTATTGGCGAGGAACAATTCCTCCAGCAATTCGGGCCGGTTTTTAGCAATGCTGAATTAAAGCTTTACGGGCATGACCTGAAGAGCCTGATCGTCTATTTGAAATGGAAAAAGGCCTCCTTTGACGGACTTGCCTTTGATACCATGATAGGTGCATATATCCTCAATGCTTCCCAGGATACGTATACGCTTCCGGAACTTTCGACCGCATACCTGAACCGTTCTGTTGCAGACATGGAGGAGCTGAACGGAAAGGGCAGGAACTTCATACCCTATTCCGAAATACCCGCAGACAAGCTGTCCGAATCGGCAGTCAATTATAGCCGGACTGTAATGGATCTGGCTAAGGTCATTGAAGGTCAAATCCGGGAAAACGGGCAGGAGAATCTGTATTACAAGATAGAGCTGCCACTTGTTGAGGTTCTGGCAGATATGGAATACAGAGGTTTCAAAGTCAATACGGAAGAACTGAAGCAATTTTCGATCCGGCTCGACGACAGGATAAACCTTGCAGCAGCCGATATATATGCACTTGCGGGTGAAACCTTCAATATCAATTCTCCCAAACAGCTTGGTGTCATTTTATTTGAGAAGCTGGGACTGCCTGCGCTGAAGAAAACAAAAACCGGCTATTCCACAGATGCGGAAGTGCTCGAACAGCTGGCGTCAAAACATGAGGCTGTGTCGCGCATCTTGGAATACAGGCAGCTTGTCAAGCTCAAGTCCACATATGCGGAAGGACTGCTTAACATGGTCAATCCTGCAACAGGACGTATCCACTCAAGCTTCAACCAAACCATCGCGGCAACGGGCAGGATCAGCAGTACGGAAC
This sequence comes from Bacillota bacterium, assembly GCA_023399355.1. Classification (GTDB taxonomy): domain Bacteria; phylum Bacillota; class Clostridia; order Acetivibrionales; family DTU013; genus UBA1305. The sequence goes on from JAEWQC010000027.1 coordinate 13,157, forward strand.
CCAACTTGCAGAACATACCGATCAGACTGGAAATGGGCAGGGAAATCAGGAAGGTGTTCGTACCTGAGAACAGTGATTTTTTACTGTCTGATGCGGACTACTCGCAAATAGAACTCAGGGTGCTGGCTCATATTACCGGGGATGCGAATATGATCGAAGCATTCAGAAATAATGAAGACATCCACACGGCAACAGCTTCAGGGGTATTCAAGGTTCCAATGGATCAGGTCACTTCATTGCTGCGATCCAGAGCAAAGGCTGTAAATTTCGGGATCGTTTACGGAATAGGGGATTTCAGCCTGGCAAAGGATCTTGGGATAACAAGAAAGGAAGCGCGGCTTTATATCGATGAGTACCTTGAACGATATCCGGGAGTCAAACAGTACATGCAGGATACAATAGAATTCGGGAATAAGAACGGTTTTGTCGAAACCATGTTCAGCAGGAGAAGATATCTGCCGGAGCTGAAATCCAGTAATTTCAACATGAGATCGTTTGGCGAAAGGGTAGCCATGAACATGCCGATCCAGGGCAGTGCGGCTGATATTATAAAAATAGCCATGGTGAAGGTATACGACGAATTGAAATCACATAATATGAAATCCAGACTGATATTGCAGGTTCATGATGAATTGATCATAGAGACCTTTAAAAGTGAACGGGAACAGGTAGAAAGAATATTGCAGGACTGCATGCAAAATGCTGTAAATCTGGATGTACCTCTGACTGCAGAAGTAAAGACAGGCTCGAACTGGTATGAGACGAAATAAATAAAGGGTGGTTATTTTGAAGATCATTGGAGTAACAGGTGGAATTGGCAGCGGTAAAAGTACCGTTTCCAGCACACTGAGGGATCTTGGCGCCGTAGTTGTTGATGCTGATGTCATTTCACGAAGCGTGACTGTCAGTGGCGGAAGTGCATATGAGGAACTTGTGGAGTATTTTGGAAACGAAATAGTAAGTGAAAGCGGAGAAATCAACAGGGCAAAACTGGCTTCAATTGCCTTTAATGACAAGGTCAAGCTCCATGCGCTGAACTGTATAACCCATAAGCATGTCACGGATAAGATACAGGATACCGTTGAACACCTGAAAAGTACCGGAGAATGGGATATCATCGTTATAGATGCGCCAATTCCGGTAGAAAAGGGTTTTCTTGATCTTGCAGACGAGGTCTGGGTGGTTGTGGCCGATTTGGAAGTAAGAATAAAACGAGTAATGGAAAGAAGCGGTTACTCGGTTGAGGAAGTTCAGGAAAGAATCGGTTCACAGCTCAGGGAGGACCAGTATATATGCCTTGCGGATGAAACGATATTCAATAACGGTAGTGTAGAAGAGCTGGAGCAGATCGTAGTCAAGCTTTTCCTACAGAAAAAACAGGAGTGGCAGCGATAGGGAGGGCGTATTGAAACGAAAAACATATAAACGGATAAGACTGATTTTCCTTTTTCTAATAGCTTCAATAGCAATCATATTCATTTTTGACAATGCTGCTATGAGACTCTATCCCATAAAATACCATGATCTTGTGCAAATGTATTCGAAGGAATATGAACTGGATCCTTTGCTTGTTTTTGCAATTATAAAAGTCGAAAGCAACTTTGCACCAGGTGCTGTTTCCCCAAAAAATGCCAGGGGCCTCATGCAGATTACCGAAAAAACAGGGAAGTGGGGTGCACAGAGGCTGGATATTGCCAATTATAACAGCAGCATGTTGTATACCCCCGAAACTAACATACGCATTGGTTGCTGGTATTTGTCAACGCTTTATGATGAATTTGGCAAAACAGATCTCGTACTTGCTGCATATAACGGAGGCAGCGGAAATGTCAGCCAATGGCTTTCAAACAGCCGTTACAGCGCTTCCGGCACGAGTCTGGATATGATTCCTTTCAAAGAAACGGAGTTCTATCTGAAAAAGGTAAAAAATAGCTATAAAATATATAAAAAGCTTTACGAAAACCAATTTTAATGGTATTTTTATACTATGGATCTTATAAAAAATTAATCGATTATTATTGGAGGACAGAGTATGAGCGCAGATATTTTACTGGAAAGAGACATGCTTTATCCAACCAGCAACGGTATAGAATTCGGAAGTATTCACATTCAGGTGTTCAGTCCTGATCAATATGCAAGAGTGCCTTTGGTCATAGAAAGTAAATCAGGCGATTCTCCATTAAAGAACATTGATGCCATAGTCAGAATCATGCAA
>JAEWQC010000082.1 GCA_023399355.1 Bacillota bacterium
GCACAAACATTAATGCCGTTGTGACACTTGTTGAAGGGATCACCGTTACAATCCGCAATCTCGCTTCTGCTTCGGAGCAGAGTTCTGCAGGCACCTCTCAGACCTCCCAGCTGATTCAGGGAATTTCCGAGAGGATCGGGAATGCATCAAAGTCGGCACAGGGTGTTTCCATGTCGGTGAATAATGTAGCAACAGCAGTCCGGGAGATAAACCTTTCGCTCAATGAAATCAGCAAGAACTGCGAACGGGCGAGAAACATCACCGGAGAAGCGGAAGAGCGGGCATTGGAAACCAATAAGGTCATTGAAAATCTAGACAAGCTTTCAAAGCAAATCGGTAAAATTGTCAATTTGATTAATGACATCGCCGACCAGACCAACATGCTGGCGTTAAATGCTGCGATCGAAGCGGCAGGGGCCGGAGAGGCGGGCAAGGGCTTTGCCGTAGTGGCCAACGAAGTAAAGGAACTGGCCAAGCAGACAAGTATGGCTACTGAGGAGATCCGCCAGCAGATCGAGGGAATGACGGTCAGTACTTCAACAGCTGTGAAGTCGGTCGAGAAGATCAACAATGTCATCCGGGAGATGAGCGGAATCACCAATACGATAGCAGCAGCCGTTACCGAACAGTCGGCGACTACCTGGGAGATTTCTTCAGCAGTGACAAAAGCGGCAGAGGATGTTAAGGCAGTCACCGGAGAGATCAGTAAAATCGCATGGAATTCGGAGGAGGCTTCCAGAAATATCATGGAAACCTCAAAAGGCGTATTGGAAGTTGCACGTTCTGCAAACGAACTCTCCGTATCTTCCGCCGATGTCAATAAAAACACTGCAGACGCCTCTATAAAGGTATCGCACATTGCCGGCTCCGCGGATGAAATCAAACAGGAATCCGAAGAAGTCTATAAGAATATCAATGAAATCAGCCTGGCGTCCGAAAAGACGGCAAAAGGGGCAAAGGACACCAGCGACGCATCCAAAAAACTCTCAGAGGTGGCCAGCAAGATGAGCAATCTGCTAAGCCAGTTTAAGATGTAGGGAATCCATTCGTATAGAACACATCCTTTGCATAACAGTACCTGCCATTTGTGAAGGGATTTACTTTATAGTTTCCGTTAATATTCAGCTTTCCCCGCTATAACCGGCAATGCCACTTTCCTGCATCAGCTTTGACTCCTCAAGTTTTGATGCGAGAAAAATGGTAAGCAGCATCAAAAGGATCATTCCCAGCATTGGAAGCGTCATTGAACCGGTCTTGGGGGATTTGAGCAAGTCCATGCCGAAGATAAAAAGGATGCCGGCAAATTGCCCCATCGTCATTAACACGCCGGTAGAAGTAGCTTCAGGTGCCGGATAACAGATCTCGGCACAATATTGAAATCCAATAGGTGCCGTACTCAGCATAAAGAATCCCAAAACACCTGCAGAGACCAGAAGCAGCCAAAAGCTCCGCGCATAGGTAATACCGATCAAACCCGGTACACTGCCTGCTACTGCAAGCAGTACAAATCCCGATCTGTTGCGGAATCTGTCCGAAAGCATTGGAATAATTGCAGAGCCAAGAACCCCGCAGGCCACCATCAGGCCGCCCATAACGCCAGCCTGAGCAGAAGTAAAGCCCCGTGGCCGGATAATATTTTCTATCCAGGTGGATAACCCGTTAAAAACACCAAGTCCAATAAAAAAGATCATATTGAAAAGGATAAAGTCCTTCTTTTTGATCATCTGCTTCAGTCCGACAAAGACAAGTACCCGTTGTTCCTGCCCGGGAGAACACTGCGGGGTGGGAGGGTGCTCTTTCGCAAATAATATAAAGGCGACAACTGCGAGCATGGAAATGATCCCGTAAAAGATCAGCATGGATGGTAAGGAATATACTTTCAGCAAATAGGGGGTCAGGGATAACCCGGCAATGAGCCCCACATACCCGGCAAGCCATGATAAACCGGTTGCCGTAGCCCTCTCGTTCATGGGAAACCACCTTGCGGCGACTTTTGATACGGAATTGACGATCAGGGGCTGTCCGGCGGCAATACCAATCTGGCAGATCAGAACAAGGACAAAACTATCGGCAAAGACACCGCGCAGCATGCCGAAGACACCTGTAAGAATCGCTCCCAGTCCGACTGAAATGCGGAATCCGTAATTGTCGATGAGCCAGGATGCAGGTAAGGACACAACTATGTATACGATCATAAAGACCATGGAAAGCATCCCGATACTGAGATCGGATACCTTGTAAAAAGTAACGGCACTGCTTGTAATTGAGGCAAATGTGATCCAAAGCAACTGTTGGATTCCCATAATGAACATGAATACGAATAAAATAACCCATCTGTACGGATATGTTATCATCGCCGGATTTTCCTTCATCTGTGACCTCCGAATGAATGTGTTTATTGGTAAAAATATGCTTCTTAAAACCAATTATAACATAGGAACTGATTAGTTAAAATATGCTTCCTAAAAGCAATTATATCATGGGATGGGGTTTTTCGTGCATTTATAATGCTATAATATAGGTGTGAGCAGGCTTCGAAACAGACCGATATCTGTACCGGCATATTGTGGCGCAACACCCATTAAGATGATCGCAGTCTGCAGAAATATCGGATTTCATTGTACTTTGACGGATTTTCTGATATTTTGTAATTATATAAAAAATTACGCAATATTTTAGCAATTTACTCAGTTGGCATATGACATCAGGAAGGGGCTTTAATTGATGCTATCTTTTTATCAAATATTATGGATTTTTGCAATATATGCCTTCCTGGGCTGGGGCTCAGAGGTCATCTATGCTGCGGCTGATACGGGGAAATTCTCAAACCGCGGATTTCTTAATGGACCGTTCTGCCCGGTTTATGGTCTTGGTGTCCTGTTTGTCGTACTTTGCCTGACGCCGGTTAAAGAAAACCTGGCACTCCTGTTTTTAGGATCTGTGCTTTTAGCGTCGCTGCTGGAGTTTATAACAGGCTTTATTCTTGAGAAATTCTTTGACGACAAGTGGTGGGACTATTCTGCCGAGCCTTTTAATATCAAGGGGTATGTCTGCCTGAAGTTCTCCCTTGCATGGGGCGTTGCATGCCTACTGGTCGTTAACACGGTACAGCCGGTTATTCTGCATTTTGTCGATTGGATGCCGAAAATCCTGGGAATAATTCTTCTGACCGCGATCTTTGCCACAGTGCTGGCTGACGCGGCAATAACCACCGCTGCCGCCATTGGCATGAAGAGGCGTCTGACATTGATGAATGAACTTGGCAGCAGGCTTAAGGCATTGTCCAATACGTTGGGAGAGCCGCTGGCCGATGGGGTGCTGGATGTGAAGGAGAAGTTCGATGAAGGGTTGCAGGAACTGGGGGAAAAGCTTGATGAAGGCATGCAGGAACTGGAGGAAATTAAAGAGAGGCTTAAAACTCTTTCAGAGCACTATGGCTTTAACCAGAAGAGATTGATAAAATCCTTCCCCCGGCTTAAGAACGGCAAGTACAAGGAAAACATCGAACGGATCATCCGACATCAGATAGACCGGTTTATGTGAGGTTACCTTTAAATATATTTTTGATAAAGAAAGGATTTACAAAGCTATGGGAAAACCAAATTATCCTTATTATGAAGTTACAAAATTCAACAGTATTAAAGAGATGCTTGATATGGCCCTCAAAGAGGCAGGCGATAAAATTGCATTCAAATATAAGAGCGAAAGCGGAATTACCGAGGTAACCTATTCCGATTTTGTAAAGCAGGTTGTCTGGCTGGGCTCGGCATTAACCGATGCCGGATTCTCCGACAAGCATGTTGCATGCATCGGCAGCAATAGCTACAAATGGGTCCTGACTTATCTCACCGTTCTTAAAAGCGCAGGAGTATACGTTCCTGTAGACAAAGATCTGCCGGCAAACGATATATTCCATATTCTGAATGAAAGTGAATGCAGCGTGGTATTCTATACGAAAATGCACGAGGAGCTGTTTATGAACAATACTGACAAGCTCCCAAGCGTAAAGCTTTACATAGGGTTCGACCGTACAGATGACAGCCGGAATTTTTTGTCTTTCGACAAGTTCATGGAGCATGGCAAAAGCTGTGACAAAGAAGCATACAATTCGCAGACCAGCAACCCCAATGCGCTGAAAATGCTGGTATACACATCAGGTACAACAGGAGTTGCAAAAGGGGTAATGCTGTCGGAACACAACCTGGTGTCCAGCATCTACTATGGATTACAGGTATCAACGGTATTTGATTCCTGTCTTTCCGTTCTGCCGTATCATCATACCTATGAGGCGGTAAGCGGCCTTTTGGTATCCATTCACAAACACTCCACCATATGTATTAATGACAGTCTGAATGCGGTTCTAAAAAATCTCCAGCTCTTTAAGCCTTCCTATATTTACCTTGTCCCTGCCTTTGCAGAGTTGTTCTATGCAAGGATCGTGAAAAATATCAAGGAGTCTGGAAAGGTAAAGGCATTTAATAAATTGATTTCTGTAAGCAATGGATTAAGAAAGATTGGGATCGACTTAAGAAAAACCTTTTTCAAGTCCATCCACGAAGCCTTTGGCGGCAGGCTCAGGAAAATAGTTTGCGGAGGTGCGCCAATCCGTCCCGAGGTTGGAAGGTTTTTTGACGATATCGGAATCAGTCTGATAAACGGTTACGGAATCACCGAGTGTTCTCCTTTGGTAAGTGCGAACCATGATAAGTATAACGACTATCATACTGTAGGCATAAAGCTCCGGTGCATCGACTGGAGAATCGACAGTCCCAATAAGGAAGGCATCGGAGAGATCTGCATCAAGGGTGATATTGTAATGATGGGTTATTACAAGCAGCCGCAAAAAACAGCAGAGGTACTGAAGGACGGATGGTTTTATACAGGGGATTACGGTTACATCAATGACAACGATCAGCTTGTCATTACAGGCAGAAAGAAAAATATCATTGTTCTGAACAATGGCAAGAACATTTATCCGGAAGAAATTGAGGGATATATACAGGGGATAGATTACATAACCGAAGTGGTTGTAAAAGGCCTTATCAATGAAAATGGCGCTGAAAGTTCCCTTATGGCGGAGGTGTTTCTCAGCGAAGCGAAAACTCCTGCAGAGGTGTTGAAGGATATCAAGAAAGCTACCAGCGACCTGCCCGTTTATAAGCATGTTACAAAGGCAGTCATAAGAGATACGGAGTTTGAAAAGACAACTTCCAGAAAAATCAAGAGATAAAGGCTTCTTATGATCTAATTATAGATGCTGATTCATTAAAGAACCTTTAAGAATGGAAACCTTTTTAAAGATTGTAGCGAAAGAACTGAATTAGCGGCGATAAGTAATAGTCCTAATACTTTCAGCCTATTGTAAAAATGTTTGGAAATAGGTAAAATTTGTATAGGAGCATTTTTATTTCCAAATTGGAGTGATTGGCGGATGAGTTTTATTGATATCATTTTCAGGTATTTTTTACCGGGGCTGTCTGTCATTATAACTTCGTTGGCCTTTTTCCTGAATTATCACAAGAAAAAGAAGCTGGAATATGCACATACTTTCTCCTCTCAAATCCATGTAATAAAAAATCATGATTATACGACCATTGAAAATGACAACCTTATTTTGCAGACAAGACTGGTTTTCTGGAATTCCACCAGGCAGATGGTAAATAAAGAGGATATACCCAAAAGCAATCCAATCACAATAACCTGTCTGGATGGAGCGGAGATCTATGATGTGTCTCTGCTGTCGTCCAGTAATGATGGCAATGGGGTCAGGATCGTAAAGATCGAAAATAATGTCTATCAAATCAGATTTGATTATCTGGAACCGGGGGATGGGTTTCTTATTGAGATACTATCATCAGGCACATCACATAACGACTTGCTGATAAAAGGATCCATCAAAGGGGCAGGAAAAAAGGCAATCAAATATTGTTCCATCATAGAAAGCGAACGGTATTTGAGCATCAGGGAATTGTTGAAAAACAGAAACATCTTTATTTTGATTACATTCGTTTTTACGATCCTTGTACTGATCGGTACATTTATTCCGATTGATGTCACCATTCATGTCGGCGGCATTTCAACATCAACCCGATGGATCAGCATCCCGAGTAGACTATGGCCCATTTCCCTGGGCTGCATTATTATCTTATGGATCATTCTGCTGCTTACAACGAAATCCGGCGTAAGTATCAGAAAACGAATCCCAAAGGAGCTTCTAAAATATGGGAGCATTAAGAATAAGCAATTATAATTCATAATATGCATTTTGAAATTCTACCTGAATATGTTGTGTTGTACACCAAAGGACGGAGCAATCCCAAAACACCATGCATCTTTCTCAAAGCAGGATTTCGGAGGCATTTGAAAATGGATAAGTAAAACCGGCATGGAAAAACTCCTTCCCGGCAAGCATCCTTGATGTAAACCGGAAAGGAGTCTTTACGTCGGACTAGTCGTCCAGAAGTGCCCAGGCACGGTTCAGGATCCTCTTGGTGTTTGCAATGACCAGATCAGGATCTTCATCCTTCCAGGGCTTTACTTCAAAAGACAGAACCATGGGATCTTCCGAACGGAATAAATTTTCCTCTTTCAGGCATTTCAGAAAATCAACCAGATCCACAATGGAATTTACCGAGTTCGGGAAGTTGAAACGAGGATGGGTGTCTCCGAACGCTTCCATTTCAGGGGCCCCGATAACGGCGCTTCCGAAATGGAGATGGGTGATATACGGCTTTAGCGTCTGTATGACGAAGCGGCTGGTTTCATGTGTCTGCGGGATGTGCGACAAATCAATCAGCAATCCAAAATTATTGAAAGATTCACGAATTTCTGCAGCAAAACGTGCGGCATAAGGTGCGGCACCGATGAGAGACTTCTTATCCAGATCATAGTCAAATACTTCTACTTCTACAGACATACCTTTTGACTTTGCATGGGCACATAGTGCTTTTGTTGTCTTTAGCAACTGCTGGTATGCCTGCTCTTTACCTGTTTCTTCATATTTTCCGGCTAAAAATGCAATACCTTTTGCACCAAGGTATTCCGCCTCGTCGATTGCCTCTATCAGAGTAGCCTGTGCTTTCATACGGCCTTCTTCCACGATATCGTTAGGGTTCAATCCTGTTGTAAGCAACCTTGGCTGCGCACCATAACAAACAGTAATGCCTGATTCGTCAAGCATCTTACGTACATGGCCCCGTACATCGTCTGATTTTATCCAGGTCAATTCCATGGCATCGAAATAATCGTCAGTGAGTATTTTTTGTACGGTTTCCGCGATAGGGCCTTCTCCTCTCATTGTCTGTGGATACGACATGAAATGTATCGTACCGATCTTGAAATATTTGTGCATTGAATCTTTCATTCTGCAATCCTCCTCTAGTTGATTGTTTTATGCTGCTATGATATTGGTGGAAATTTCTGTTGAAAGAACCATCCTGTTTCAGCGGCGAAGCGTGCAAAGAAGCTTTGTTCGGATTCTTCCGAACATATCATTTCAATCCCGACGGATATGGGCTTGTTCTCCATTTGCAGATGCTGATAGAATGCTTTTGCAGTATCATGAGTATAGATACTGTTTTTTTCGCTGAACAACGGATGCTTGTCGCCAAAAAGCGGGGAATTCCTGTCAAGTACGCAATTGGCCAGATGGATGTGGGAACAGTATTTTTTCGCGATTTCCCAGGAGGAATAAAGATTTTCATTGAGCTGGGCAATATGGCTGATATCAAAAACCATACTGATGCAAGGCACATCGCTGCGGATATCTTCTATGAAGGAAACAGCCGTATCCGTATGTCCGATCAAATGACGATATTGAATGTCACGGTCACCTGGTTCCAACAGGATGGGGATGTCGCTTACCCTGTGATGAAGTTCACAAACCGAGTCCCTAAGATATTCCAGACACAGTGAATCCTCTTCATTGTTATCCGGTCTTGTGCCGCTGTTGATTAAAACAGATTCCGCACCGGCCTGTCTGGCGAACCGAAGGCACTCCGCGAGCACATTTACCGCTTTTTTTCTGTCTCCGGCTGCAGAGGTGCATAAATTAAGGCCCTGGTCTTTCTGAAGGGCGGCAGCCAGGAATACGCCACGATATCCATCCATAAGTCTACGGACATGGTCGGTATCGCAATTTTCACAATAAAACTCAACTATGGAGAAATCATACGGTTTAATAAATTCAACAGCTTTTTTTAACGGTTCAAAGCCGGTTTTCGAACTCGGAAAAGCAGATAATAAAACAAACGATTTGTTGATGGACATTCGTTACTCCTTTTGATTATGCACCGGTTTTTTCAGATCCGGCCGGTTCATCAATGTCTACCTGCGTATCTTTCATCAGTTTCAAATGGTGCTCCAGCATGTTGATGGCTGTTGTAGAGTCTCTTGCCTGTATGGATTCCACCATAAACTCATGTTGCTTCCAGGAAAGCAGTACGATCGATTTCCCCTCATTATTGCTGTATATGCGCTGTCTTGCTATAAGCAGGGTATTTTCAATCTCGGTGATATATTTAATAAGCCTGTTTGACTTTGACACATTTGCAATGCTGACATGGAATTTTACATCGTACGAGTTGTGAAGCTGTGCGATTTCCTTTCCGCTGTTCGGGCCCGGGTCGCGCAGGATGGTGTTGTATTTCTGATTAAAGTCGTTTATGATTTCCTTAAAATATTCGATATCCTTATCCGTGGCAAGTTCGATACATTTATTAAAGGAAATAGACTC
>JAEWQC010000088.1 GCA_023399355.1 Bacillota bacterium
ATCGTATACAGAGCAAGGAAAATTAAGAGATATCTGTCCCAGCCATTCTTCGTTGCCACAAATTTTACCGGCTACGAGGGCAAATATGTATCGATTAAGGACACGATACGGGGCTTTAAGGAAATTGTCGACGGCAAGATGGACAATATCCCGGAGGCTGCCTTCTTCATGAAGGGTACCATTGAAGAAGTCTATGAAGAAGCCAAAAATATGTAGGGGGTGTTTGAATGGCAAACACATTTTATCTTGAAATAGTCACCCCTGACAGGAAATTCATCTCTGGCGATGTGGAAGAGCTGATAGTCAAAACTCCGGAAGGGGAAATGGGTGTGCTGAGCGGCCATATGCCCATGGTTGTTGCTGTAGCTATCGGTCCCGCGAGAATAAAAAAGGATGGCGAATGGCTGGAAGCAGTTCTGTCGGAAGGCTTTATGGAAGTCATGCAGGACAAGACGATCGTCCTCGCAGATACGGCAGAATGGCCCAATGAGATCGATATTAACAGAGCCAGAGCTGCGGAAGAGCGTGCGCGTGAGCGATTACAGAGCAAACTGAGCCGCCTGGAGTATATCCGTTCCCAGGCTGCATTGCAAAGGGCTGTTTCAAGGCTCCGAGTCACCGGAAAAATGAAGTAAATAACATAAAAATCAAAGTGGGGACGGTTCCTGACTCGAATTTACAAATGAAATCCGGGTCAGGAACCGTCCCCACTTTGATTTTCCATTCCTCATTAATTTTTCATTCTTCTTTTATATTTCATTTTTCTGTGATTTTTCATTCTTCTTTGATTCTTCTTTGATTTTTCATTCCTCTTTTCCTTCCTTCTTTAATTTTCCATTCTTCTTTAATTTTTCATTCCAATTCGACTTTTCATCCCTCTTTGATTTTGCGTCCTATTCTGATATTCCGCTCCACTTTGCTCTCTGCCAACTGATATCAGTTTAGTTTTTCAGGTCCGCTTGCCCCTTTTACATGTTCATGTGTCTGAAGGTGCTCCATGCAATATTCGTGATCCCCTTCACACTCCATACAATATCTGAATTCAAGGCCTTTGTCATCACGTTCGGTCCTCCCGCATACTGTACAACGATGAATGTAAATAACTTTGGGCCTGCTTGATTCAAAACTCCTCCGGTTCTGATGCACCTTTCTGCCGGTAGAAACCCGATAAAAGATGTCTTTGCCGAAGAACAAAACAAAATTCAGTGCAGAGCCTGCTATAATAATAAATCCTGCCAAAGGCGAGCTTCTGAACATAAACACAAGCATCGCAAGATAAGCCCACGCCAGGTATTTCATTTTAAGCGGGATGATGAAGAAAATCAAAATCTGGTAATTCGGAAACAGGTATGCAAATGCAAATATCAGCGAGAAGTTAAGGAACATCGACGTTGCAATTCCCGTAACCAGGAAAGCTGCCGCTATCGTACTCAGAACTCCGATCAGATAATATATGTTGAATTTGAAAGAGCCCCACTCGTTTTCCAGCGTATTGCCGATCATATAATAAAAGTATAGTGTAAAAAGCAGCCATATAGGCGATATTGTCGGAGGAATGAACAGGAATGTTACAAGCCTCCATACCTCACCCTGCATGACAAGGGATGGGATAAGCGCAAGCTTTTGACTAATATCACCGCCTGTATTTTGAATATTTTGGGTGACATACATTAAGAGAGCCACTAAACCGTTGAGCCCTGTAATGTAAATCATGAGATTCCTGATAGCGTACTTTCCGATCTTTCTTTCCAACTTGTTTATCCAGCCCAATTGTTCCACCCTTTCAGTATAACTTGTTCACCAGGATTTGCTGAACAGATATTCTTTGAAGTATCTGTAAAGCATGCCCTAATTATAATACACCGGACAATGAATTGCCAGAAATAACTACCTTGTTCAATTACCTGCAACCCTGGACCCTTAGGTCTGCACATACCACTTTCCACAACATTCCTCGCAGTACCAGATACAATTCAGCCTTTGTTGAATACGCATACGGATTTATAAAATTCTTAATGCATTTAGTCCTTTACCTCAATTCTCTTCCAAATCTTATAAAGTTTCTCTTTTCGCATCCAAATACTCCGTTGATTTATTTTTATTATATCCTATAAACTATACTGGAATAAATTTAATTTGTCTGTTCATAAAAAATACTCCGGGGTTTTCCCCGGAATATAAGATTTTTACTTTGATCTGTTATTAAATATTTTCAAATAGAATCAATAGGAGTATTTCACGATATTCTCGGATATATTGGTAAACAGCGGGCTTACAGATTCCTTGTTATGTATCATGATCAAAGCCTGGGCAAAAAGCGGAGCGACAGAGATCAGTTTGATTTTACCCGATCTGGTGATGTTCTTGTTTATGACGGAGTCCGTACCTATGAGCAGGTCAATCTGGCTTTCCTCCACCCTCTTTACTCCCTTTGCAGATAACAGCATATGAGACAGAGATGCGACCACCATCCTTGCACCCCGTTCCTTCAGTGCCTGTGACAGGCTGATCAGCGTTCCGCCGCTCAGGCTGAAATCATCAACAATAAGAGCTGTCTTATCTTTTACATCACCAATGATCTCAAGGATCTCCGCATTTTCATCATGAGATTTTCTTGTCTTGTCACCAATGGCAATGGATGCATTCAGATAGTTTGCATACTTTCTGGCCTGTTTTGCAAAGCCTGCATCCGGAGAAACAACAACAAGATTCTCCAGTTTCAGAGTCTTAACATATTCACACAGCACGGGAAGCGCATGGAGGTGGTCGACAGGCTTCTTAAAGAATCCTTGCACCTGGGCGCTGTGCAGATCCATCGTAACCACCCTGTCCACCCCGGCGAGCTCCAGACACTCCGCACATACCCTTGCCCTGATCGAAACTCTGGGTTCGTCCTTTTTGTCGGCTTTTGCATAACTGAAGTATGGCATGATCGCTGTAACAGAGTTTGCGCTGGCTCTCTTAAAGGCATCCGCCCAGAACAGGATCTCCACAAACTCATTATTCGGCTCCAGGCCGATAGGCTGCACCAGGTATACATCCAGTCCTCTGACAGTCTCACAAGCTTTGACATAGGTATTTCCCTCGGAAAATGTAATCACCTCGGATTCAGATAAATTACCTCCGAAGTAACTGCACATTTTCTCTGCAAATTCTCTGCCCGAGCTGCCTGCAAATATTTTAGCACCCTTAAGTTCCGGCATTGGTTCACCTCATCTCTCTGCTCATCCGACGATTTTCTCCATGAAACAGACATCGAACGGCAGATGCTTGAAAGTCCTGATTCCTGTTTCAATAAAACCGTGCCTGGAATACCAATCCTTTAATATTATGTTCTCATTGATGATGCCGATTGATACCTTTTTAGCGCCACTATTTCCGGCCGCATCGAAAACAAAAGCAAGCAGCCTTCCTCCAAGCCCCTTATGCCTATATTCCGGCAATACTGCGAGCCGTTCCATATAGCAGGTATTTTCATCAGCTCTCTCAATAGCAACAAAACCGACACATCCGGTAGAATCAAAAGCCCCATACAGCTCAATGCCCTTCTCCTTCATTTCTACAAGAGCGTCGGATCCGGCGAATGCAGGATTGGTAGGAGCATTCTCCCGTGTGATATTGAAGTCCTTCGCAACTGTGATAAAGGAATCCCGTATTACACCGGCACATTCCTCGTATTCATCCTTGATTTTTCTGATTGAAATATCGAGCATCCGAAACCTCACTTATTTTATAGATCTATATATCCATACGATATTATGTCCATTCAGCATACGGTATAAATAGAAGAATCCCTATAATGGCAACCGCCAGAACATAAAAGCCGATCATAAGGGTCATAGCCAGAATCGCCCTGAACGTAAGTGATTTGGATGACATTCGCATATCCTCCGAAGAAATATAGTTTCTTGTAGATATTAGTCGATTTTATTATAACAGTACCATAATATTACAAGAAATGCAATAATTCTACACGTCGTTCGTATTTCCCTTCCTGACTAAAACCCTTTCCCTATCCTCCGAAATACACATATTCGCTATTCGCCAGCAGTACCCTGTCATTCTCCTTCAGCTCATACTCTTTGTTGCTGTCTATTCGGTTACCGTTGATAAATGTACCGTTCACGGAGTTCAGATCCTTGATATGGCAGGTCCCGCTCCGAAACACCACCTGCGCATGGAGCTTTCCTACGGAGTTGTTTTGTATTACATGGTCAACATGGTCTGCAAGTCTTCCTATTATGTAATCATCCTTATTTAAAAATATATCCTCCTCCCCATTTTGCTTTTTTGTGCTTTTTAGCATGCGAATACCTTTGGTACGGCTCACGAGCAATTCTGTCTTGCCTGAGGCTGAAATAGGCTTGCCGGTTGCCGGAAAAGCATCAGCTGTCGTCACTTTAGCTGCAGCACGGATTTCCTCACGGTCTGTACTAACCACGGATTCCACTCTCGCCGACAATTGTTTTGCACTGACCTGTTGGATACGCCTATCCCCGGGAGCTTTCCCCGTATCTGCAGAATTGCCCGTTCCTGTATAATCCGTTCGTACAGCCGGAGCTGAATCTTCCTTTGCAGCACCGGGTCGTATCAGTTTTACAGAGCTAAGTTTTTTAAATATAAACAAGTCTATCGCAAGCACAATCATCACAGCTGATGCATAATTTGCCGCAGGATTATTACTGACGGTGTTCAGAAAATCACGGCCTGCAAATATGGCACCACCCATCGCAACCTGTGCAAGGATCGCTAAAATGGTCCGACCTGACATTTTAAATCTCCATGCTGTTTTTTCTTTTTCTGCTTTTGGCGGCTGCTGTATCCTCTCCTCGAAAGTTTCCCTCCCCGGTGTCATATCACTTGTACAGGCTGCATTTGCATACAGTAAGTCATTGATGATAAAGATCAGGGACTTCACATTAAACAATTCACTCCTGGTCTCTGCAAGAATCCTTTGTACCAGATTTCCTACGCCGAACCCGTCAATATTGATATGCTGCATCAGCAGGTCGGAGATAAAAGTCTGAAGCATGGTGCCACACCCGCCATCCAGCGCCGCAGGAATGTATACCAGCACAGGTTCAAGCGTCTCGGGACTGATGTAGATGTAATCCGGGTCGAATACGAAATTGGAAACCGTCAGAAGATATCCTGCCGAGTCGTTTACCACTGAACATATATTTAATAGCAGTTTGAGAAATTCTTCTCTGCATAGATTTCGTCTGGCAAGAAAAAAGGACAGGGATACCTTTGAAGTAATGTTAAAATAAAAGCTGCTCATACCCTCCTTTATCACAACATCTACCGGCAGAACATGCCTCATGCGATTGTGCTCAAGCATAAGCACCTGATATTCCAATACTTTCGCGTCACAATTCAAAACAAGGAAACTTGCAGCTTCATCGCTCTCAAATCTGAATCCGAGTTTGGTCGGATGATCTGCCGCCATCTGTACCATATATATACCCCCTTATCATGGTCTTTCCAGCGCTTTCCAGTTTTTTAATAAGCTGCTTTGCGCTATCCCCAATGGCACCCCGCCATACTCCTCTTCAGCCATGGTCCGCGTCTAGTTGACCTTGTTGCCCTGCCTGATCCCTGAACTATTCACATCTTTTGTAATCGTGTCATCGGCAAACACGCTTTTCATGATATCCGTGACAAATTTTATGATGGCATCCCTGAAAATCAAGGCTATACCAACCAATACGGCAATAATCACCACAATTTCCACCGTGCCGAGACCATCCTCTTCCTTCAAAAAACTTCTGATCAAATTCATGCTCTATTTCACCCCTCCGAAATCAAATTATTAAATATTCCTTAGAGCCAGCACAGCCGGCATTCCGACAATCAGCAAAATGGCAACAAACATCAGCATCATTGGTAAAAGCATTTTTGTGGAGGCCTCTTCCCCGTATCTCCTTGCAGTATTCTTACGCATTTCCCAACATTCATTTGCAAATACTCTCAGAATAGGTACAAGCTCGGCATTTCCTTTTCTGATATTCTGCAGGACTACGGAAATAAAGCGCGTTACAACCGGTACATGGCACCTCTTGGCGAATTCTTCATATGCCTTGTGTTCCGGCATCCCTGATCTTATGTTCTGAATTGCAGAGTTAATTTCACAGTATAGGGGTGTTTGCCTGCTGCTGTCGGTTGAAGTCTTCTCCCATGCCCTTGTCACAGTCATTCCTGCATTGATGAGAAGAGTCAGCTTATTTACAAAATCAGGGAAATCCAGTTGTATCGCATTCCTCCTCTTTTTTATCTTTTCAAACAGGTCCCTGTCGCCAAAATACGCGATACCAGCCGGCAGCAGCACACAGAACACCATATAACCCACATCCGTCACAGTGACGGTTCCAATGAAAAAAGCAAATAATAATGAAAACAACATCATAGAGATTTTGCTGCCCCAATGAACCCTGAGCAGCATGACCGCCCGTTCGGGTCCGTTAAGTTCGATGATGGCAGCCAGCAGCTTTCTGTCATAAGTCGTATTGAAGCTGTATTTGAAAGTCTCCAGCAGGTACAGGCCTATCGGCAGAATGCCCTTTGCCGGATATGCCTTCTTATCAACTAAACGGACTTCTTGAGCATATTTTCCCGAAGAAAGGAGGTACAAAGCAGCAAGAATACCCGAAAATACAATCAGCACTATAAACATGGCGACCAACCCTCACAATTTTATATCCGTAAATTTCGCGGAGATAAACCATGCAGCAATCAGAAGCAGTATCGAAATGCTCATGGTAAATCTGCCCATTCTCGTGTTGAAAACCGGACTCATATACTCCGGCGCAGTGGCTGAAAGCATCAGAATCAACAATATTGGTACAGCATTGAGCACCTTTTGTTCAAACTTACGCTCAGCCAGCATTGTATCCACTTCCTGACCTACTTCGATCCTGTCATTAATGATTGCCGACGTGTTTTTTACCACCTCTGCCAGATTGCCGCCGGTACGTTTGCAGATATTTAATACATTTACGAAGTTGTCCACATCCTCAAGCTTTGCCCTGTTTGAGAAATCCACCAAGGCCGACTCAAGTGTCTCATTTGTTTCAAGTCTGCTTACAATCCTCCGGACCTCAACCAGTATGAATGCATCCGGCTCAGGGTACATGACCGGAAGATCCCTGAGCACCTCCCTGAAAGCCCCCTCTACCGTCTTTCCCGCAGAAATGGATGAAGACAGTGAGTAAAGCATGTCCTTGAATTGAATATTCAGTTCTTTCTTGCGCCTTACAATGATATCCCTTGTCTTTATTCTGGGGTATAACAGCGCAAGCGGTACCAACAGGGACGATAGCCAAAAACTTCTATAGAAGATGAAAGCAATGGAAAACAGAATGGCAGATGCCAATGCCGTATATAGCAAACGTTCTCTCATACTCATCTCATAGGAATTATAATCTGTCAAATCACTCACCACACAATCTGCTGAGTATTCCCGCCATTTTAAGCTTACCCTCATGTACCAGCGTGTTCCCTGTCCATCTCAGACTCCCATTGACGAAGGAAGCTCCACCTTTTTGTTCACAGCATTGAAAATCTGCTGAATTCTCCTCTTCAAACACATACAACGGATTCAGAAAAATCTGTCCATCCTTGCAGCCGGTAATCTCGCTTATTTCCAGCACTCTCCTGGATTTATCCCGCAATCTTGCCAGGTGAATTACAATATCTATAGCAGAAGCGATCTGTTGCCTGACAGCCTCCAAAGGAAGTGGCGCAGCACTCAGAACCATTGTTTCAAGTCTTTTAAGCATATCGGCTGCAGAATTGGCATGCCCGGTCGAAAGCGAACCGTCATGACCCGTATTCATAGCCTGCAGCATATCCAGCGCTTCCTCTCCTCTGACCTCCCCGACGATGATCCTCTCCGGTCTCATCCTGAGAGAGGTCTTAATGAGCTCACGCATGCTTATCCTGCCCCGGCCCTCGCTATTGGCGTTTCTTGTCTCAAGCCTTACGATATTTTCCACACTGTTGATCTGAAGTTCAGCTGAATCTTCAATTGTTATCAGCCTTTCATCGCTGGGGATATACCCGGATAGGGCATTCAAAAATGTAGTTTTACCTGATCCAGTGCCACCGCAGATGAAGATGTTGAACCGTGCCCCCACAAGGCACTCAAGATCCCGGGCTGCCTCCGAACTCAGTGTGCCTGCCTCTACCAGCTGCTCCATCGTCATGGGCCTGTCCGGAAACTTCCTGATTGTCATGATTGGCCCATTTAGTGCCACAGGCTTTAGCACAATATTCACCCTGGATCCGTCCGGCAGAGTAATATCCACAATGGGCGAAGCTTCATTGACAATCCTGTTTGTTCTGGAAACGATTGTCTGGATGACATCCTCCAGCTTCTCCATACTCTCAAAAGCCGAAAAAATCCTTGATACGCTTCCGGCTCTTTCTATAAACAGCTTGTCCGGACCATTGATCATGACCTCTGTAATACTTTTATCATCAATAACGGGCTGAAGAATGTCCAAGCGCCTCATCGAATTAAATACGATATCTGAGAGCTCCCTTTTCTGAGCGATATCGAGATATTTTTTCCTCGATCTGCGAAATACAGCTTCTGTCACAAGCTCCATCATTTCCTCATCAGAAATGTTCCTGGAACGGTCGAGGCCCTGTATGATCTCATTCCTGACTTCATCCGCCAATAGAATCATGTCGGTACACGTCCCTGCATCATTCACCGAATCCACCTCCAGCACAGGCATGCACAGCTTCCTCCTTCTGCGGCAGTGTAATCTCCAGCAATCTGCCCAGGCTGGATAAAAAGGCTACATCCCTGACCAGTTCCGACTGGCTGCCCGGCCCCTTCAGTGTGTATTCGGGAATTTCAATATCAGGAGCATTCAGCTGGGATTTGGACTCGTGATTGACATAGCTGCTGCCGCATAAATTGCTTACATGGACCAGCTTATCCAAGAGACCGCTCATATGTTTTTGTTCCAGCATATCAAAGCCATTTTGCAGTGCCCTCATTTTTATGGAACTCTTATCCCGTGCTGCGTGTATCATCAGTATTGCATCACTAATTCCGAGAATAGCAATATTTTGCCGGTTCAATCCTGAAGACATATCAATAAAGACCCTGTCATACAGACCGCTTGCTTTTAATTCGGTTATCAGCCTGGATATATCGTCAGCAGTAAGTTCCTCCATATCAAGCACATTTTCCGGAGGTGCGAAATAGTACACTCCTGTCTCCGGATCACAGCATTTGGCCCCTTCCAGCTTTAGCCCCAGGCTGCCGCTCTTTCCTTTCAAATGGAATATCACATTCGAAAAACTTTGCGAACTTTGTCCATGAAAAAACAGATCTGTGGATGGAATATTTTCGAGATTAAGATAAAAGGCTTTTAAGCCCTTTCTTGCACATAAGATACTACAACCCGCAGCTATGCTGGACTTTCCTGTCCCTCCTGCAGGTGAATGAGCACATATAGCCCGTGTAATACTGCGTCCCTGAGCTGTAACGCCTTTTCCGCCCCTTGCGGCATACAGCCTCAATAGGTCAGTCACCAACACCTCGGCATGCTGATACTTGTTTGCAGCTTCAGTTCCCTCCGATACGGTTTCAAGACCGTCTCCCTTAAGAAGAATCACAACCTCTACGTTTTTGAGATTCAGTTCGTGTTTGAATAAAATACTGTTAATCAACAGGATATCCCGTTTTTCAGGGTTGCTCAAAAATTCAGATAGCTTTCCCTGAGATGAAAACGAAAATATGTCAAATCTTTGTGGATAATTGACCATCAGGAATCTCTCCAGCTTCGACAGGTAATCCCTGTCAAGATCGGCGATAACAAGACTTAACCTGCCCAAAACGCTCACCCCTTTTGACTGTTGCTCCCGTTATTTGTCATTACGACGGCTGCAATTGTAAAATTCTGGCTGCGTTTTATATTATATGTAATAATCTTGTGTATGTCAATTCCTTATTTTCTTTATTATTCCATTTACCGGCATAAAATCTCTGCCCATATCCTACTCTGCAGCTAGTGTATCAGTTATGAAATTCACTCCTTGTTGAATTTCAGCACATGTTCTTCCTGTGCTTTCTTGATAAAACCTTTGATGTGATTGAAGACAGCTGGCCCATTATGTCTGATTTTCAGGCCGTACTCTATATAATCCTGACCTTCTGTCTTTCTGACTATTTCGGCAGTCAGCGTCATAATATCCCTTGTAAGAAATATATCTATGTTCAATCTCTGCCCCTTAAAGAAAGAGTCCTTTGAGTATATCAATATGCCGTGCTCACTGATGTCCTTTACAAGTGCAAAATACTTTTTCCCGCCTTCCACAAGTTTGAAATCCGCATATAGTGAAACAGGAAAACGTTCATAGAACCTCAATTTGACCCCTTCTTCAGGTAAATCCGCAATAAAGGAGATTTGCTCCCTCCCGGGATTGAAATCCATGAGCCTTCCCCCGGTAATTTCAATAGTATCCTCTGATTCATATGCCGCAACCAGAGGATCTCCCTTGGTAAATGTCGCCTTCAAAGCTTCCTTGGGCAGTTTGACAATAACGGTATTCACCTGCGTATCCAACACCACACCCTTAAAAACATTAAGCAAGGAATAGTGCCGGATGGTAATCACTTGTCCCGGCTTGATGTTCATGTCTCTGTCCCCCTACTAAACCAAAATTATTATATATTATTTCGGGAAATTTAGGAAGGTTTTTCTCCAACCCTTTATAAATGTAACAGTCGAGGTACGGTTTTAATATACTGATATTGGAATTAAAACAGTAACACTTTTTGCAAAAGAAGAATAAATTGAAATAGAAAAAAATTTATGTCAACTCTCAGGTCGAAAGGAGGCCGCTACAATGGCAGACAGAGGAGTCGGTGGATTTTTAGGTGACAATTGTGCTATCTTGTTCTTTATAATTCTGTTCCTGTTGCTGTTCTTTGACAGGGATGTATGCTGCTAAGGCCCGGAATAATTGACGTACACCGGATGCATTACATGAATTCAAAAAATTCGAGGGTTGTTCCGCCCTCGATTTTTTTGAACAATGTTTTATTTAAATGCAGCCAATGCTGCAATGTAACACATGAATAGGCTTCGGAATATGATATAGCAACGCATAGGTGGGGATAACCCTTTTAAGGAGGTTTTTACAGTGCTTGAAGGATGTAATAAAGGCATATTTGAAAATTGTGCGATTCTCTTCTTTATTATTCTCTTTCTTTTGCTGTTCTGGCGAAGAGGGCTTGTAAGAGGTACTGATATCATTGACATTGAATAGCAGGTTTATTTATTGAAAGGAGTGTATGGTATGGCTGAAAATGAGGAAAGAGGCGGTTTTTTCGGATTCGGGAACCAGTGGATATGGATCTTGGTGATTATTATTATTATCATTTTGATCGTCCCGGGCCTGTTCGGTAAAGACGGATGCTTTGGCGGCCCCGGTTTCTACAAAGAATAACATAGGCAGTGGCATGTACATATCCAGACAGAAGGGGTTGCCTGAGGGCAGCCCTTTCTGTTTTTGTTCACAATATCATAAAAGGTTGTTCCCCTGTGACGCAAACTGGTTCATAACGCATCGGTCCAAAGAAATGTTTAGATTGTAGAAACATTTTCTTACCAGGGTTCAAAATTTTCACAGGAAATTTTGCATCTAGCTGCGTTTCAACGAGGCCGGCCGCAAGTTAAGTTTGCTGCTCGCCCATGCATCCCGGGCAGGAGATATGCTCATCGTCTGAAAGCCAAACAGGTGCCCGCCAAACAGGCTTTTTGCGAAAGCAGAAGAGCCTGGAGGCGGGGGATACTTAACATGCCTTAGTGAACTCTCACATGTTCGTTATAAAATTGTAATATAATTGAAAAATTGCTTGCCGTATTTAATCTTTTTTTTTTGTATATATATGTTATAATCTTTAGTATATCTACCGACATAATTCTTAGCACGACATGATTAATTGGCACAAAATCATAAAAAATATTTCCCGGGATGGTGTTTTATGAAGATAACTGCCCGTATAGCTTTTGCTGTGGCAGCCCTGTTAATATATACTTCGATCACATTTCCGATCCCTGTAAGCGCCGCTTCATACAGCAATTACGAAAAGGCGCTGGATCTGAAGATACTTGGTCTGCTTGCAAATTCTCCCGACAACTTTGAGTTGGGACGAGCCCCTTCCAGAGTCGAGGGCGCTGTTATGCTTGTTCGGCTTCTTGGAAAAGAGAATTTCGTAAAGCAGGGGTCTTTTATACACCCATTTACCGATGTGCCGGCATGGGCAAGCAACTACATAGGGTATTTATACCAGAATGGACTGACCAAGGGAATCAGCGATTCCGAATTTGATCCGGACAGCCTGATGACCGCCAATCAATATTTTACATTTGTATTACGTTCACTAGGATACGATGATAAAACTGATTTCGTATACGATCAGGCAATTGAAAAGGCTAGCCAGATCGGACTTGTGAATTTATCCCAAGCTGTGGCACTGAAAAAGACATCCTCCTTCCTCCGGAACGATATGGTCGGAATATCCTACAATGCGCTTTCAGCCAGGATTAAAGCCTCCACCCTCACTCTGCTTGACAGGCTTGCAGTCACTGATAAAGCTATATTCAAACCCGCAGCACGGGTACTGGGGCTCTACACATCGGATCTGAAGGCTGATTTTACCGGAATCGCAGCTTATAAGCCCAAGGTGGACAAGTACGGCAGTGTGGCGAAAAATGGAAGTGATTTGTTTTATCTGCTTCGAGATGCAATGTATTACAACAAAGGTAGTCTGAAAATTGATGTACAAAACTACAACGGCAATATCACAGATGATTTTAAAGCAATGTTTGATAAGGCATCAAAGGTCGTAACCGAGATAACCGGTGTGGAAGATTTCATCAGTTCATGGAAATATCTATCCGGTTCCAATACTTTTGCATTGACAATCAGCTACCGTTATTCAAAAAACATGTTTGCTCAAAAACAACAAAATGCCAAAGATACTATAAATAAAGCCAGGGTCACTGTCGCTACGCTGATTCTTTCCGGGATGTCTGAATATAACAAGGAAAAAACACTGCATGACTACATTATAAATAATACGCGGTACGATTATGAGAATTATCTGAAGAACACCATTCCTGATGAATCCTTTAGCGCCCATGGATGTCTGGTTCGCGGCGTAGCAGTGTGCGAAGGCTATTCAAAAGCGATGAAACTGCTGTGTGACCTTTCGTCATTGGAATGTACCGTTGTCAGCGGTAAATCCAAATGCAGCGGGACATTGGAGGGACATGCATGGAATATAGTCAAGATTGATGGGGAGTACTATCACCTTGATGTAACAAACGACGACCCTGTGGCAAAAAATGGCGGAAATATTCTCACTTATTATTATTTTAACCTGCCTGACAGCGAAATGGCGTTGTCAAATGTCTGGGACAGAACGGCATACCAAAAATGTACAAGTGTAAAAAACAGCTATTACTATAAAAACAGCATGCTGGCCGATAACAGAAATGCCTTTGATAATGCTGTAAAGACGGCATTGGAAATGCGTAAGTCCATCATCGAGCTAAAGGTTTCCGATTATTCCGAAGCCAGGTATTCCAATTTGTCGGATGTCATTTTCAAAACAAATACCGTACTACGGTACAACTCTCTTGTCAATGAAGAGTTGGGAATCATCAGAATCTACAATATCCAATACTCCTGAAGCTTAAGTATTTGTTTCACTTCATCTATAGTGAAAAAAAGACAAAAAAATCGGTTTACATAAACCGACCTCACTCGCACATTACTTGCGCTAAAAACCTTATCTCATTTTCTAACTATAGTCTATCTTCAAAGCATCACGTTGTCAAGAAAACTTTAGCAATCCTGCGAAAATAGAATAAGGCAGAGGATGTTATTCGGACCTCGTGTGCCGGAACTGTTTATAAAGCAATGTGTACCTTTATTTTCTTGCGTAAATTTAGTAAAATGATATTCCGCGCAGAAGAGTGAACTCGCTCGCTTCGCTCAGCATCAAGGCTTCAGACGGAGACGCCGCCCAACCTGAAGCTAGAAGAGAGAGATCCCGCTTGTAGAAGCGGAAGCCTTGTAACCTGATTAAAGAAAAATGGAGGTATGTGATCCAATGCCTGCTATCAATCATCCGGCTTATGCTGAAGAACTTGAAAGATGTAAGAATACACTCTGGGATGTAGATAAAAGTCTTGAAAAGACACTGGCCAAAAAAGGGCATGTCGACAATGATCTTGAACGGGTGCGAAAACACTTCAATGCAGAGAACAGCCAGGATTACATCGATATCATCGTAAACAATCTGCTGCAGGGAAATATGGACGTAAAGCTGCGTAATCTTATGGCGGCAAAAAGCAGACCGTATTTCGCCAGAATCGATTTTTCCGAGAAATCCAGAATGGACACAGAAAAGCTCTATATCGGCAAAATGTCTCTGATCCGGGACGATGATCAGCAGTTAATTATTGTAGATTGGCGGGCACCGGTTGCCAATCTTTATTATGAAGGAAGGCTCGGTGATGCATCATACATGAGCCCGGACGGCAAGATTGAAGGGACTCTTAAATTGAAGAGGCAGTTCTCTATTGATCATGGCCAGCTAAATGAGATTTTTGATATAGACATTACCACCAATGATGAGTTCCTGCAGGGCTGCCTTGGTGCAAACGCAGACAGCAGACTCAAGGACATTGTATCAACCATACAGACGGAACAGAATGCGATCGTGCGTGCGGACATGTGGCGCCCGCTTATTGTTCAGGGCGCAGCAGGCAGCGGCAAGACGACGATTGCGCTGCATCGTATCGCCTACCTGATCTACAGCTATGAGAAGACCTTTACTCCGGAAAATTTTATGATCATCGCCCCCAACAGACTGTTTTTGAACTATATTTCGGACGTTCTGCCGGAGCTTGGCGTTGAGAAGGTTCGCCAGACTACATTTGAAGAATTCTCTCAAGACCTGGCAGGCAGAAAATTCAAGCTGCGGGATGCGAACGAAAAACTGCTTTCCTTTGTCGATCATACACTAAAGGCGGAAGAGAAAAAGCGATTGTCTTTTGTGCGCAAAACCTCGGAATTCAAAGCTTCCATGCATTTCAAAGAGGCACTGGATATTTATTTGAAGGTCATCGAAGAAAACTTCATCCCAAAAGAGGATTTCACGATAGGCCCAACGGTCATTTATAAATATGGCGAACTCAATGAACTATTCATAAAGCAATACAGTATGTGGCCAATTGCCAGAAGAGTCGATGAGATCAAAAAAAATCTCAAGACCAGACTGCAGGTACGCAAACAAGCTATTGTGAACCAACTTCACGACGATTGCGACAAGAGGGTTGCTCTGCTCAAAGCGACAGTCCCGGATGAAGACGAAAGGCAGCAGCTTGTTTCTCAGACAGTCATTCAGCGCGACTATGCCCTTGAGCATTCAGAAAACCTCGCAAAAAAGGCTGTTACGGAGTATATCAAGAAAATATCAAAGCTGAGCCCATACGACTATTACAAGGATTTTATTAATGATCCCGTTATGTTCGATAAGGCTGCATCCAAATGGCTCGACGCAGAAAGTTCCGGTTTCGCCCGAAGCTATACTGCTGAAATGCTGAAGTCAGGTTATCTTGAAATAGAAGATCTGGCACCAATCATTTACCTGAAGTATTGTATTTATGGAATGGATGAAAAAATTCCGGTCAAACATGTAGTCATAGACGAAGCCCAGGACTTCAGCGCTTTCCAGATCTATGTCCTCAAGCGGATCATCAAGGACAGCTCCTTCACCATACTTGGCGATCTGAACCAGGGAATCCATTCCTACAGAGGTATCAAGGACTGGAACGAGATCACGGAACATGTATTCAGTGATAGGAGAAATGAATTCCTGACACTTGAACAGAGCTACAGGACCACTGTTGAAATCATGGATGCAGCCAATATTGTACTTGACAAGGTAAGGGACAGGGAAGTCAATAAAGGCCGTCCTGTCATCCGGCACGGGGAAGAGGTTAAAATAACCCCAATGCCCGATACAAAAGCAATCCTTCATGAAATCGCACAGAACATCTCCGACTTCAGAGCCCAATCCTATAAATCCGTTGCAGTGATCTGCAAGACGCTGAAGGAATGCAAGGATGTTCATACGGCACTTTCAAAACAGGTGGACGACATTTCCCTCATCAACGGCAAGGAAGAAGTCTACAAAAGCGGTGTCGTGGTACTGCCGTCCTGTCTGGCAAAAGGCCTGGAGTTTGACGGAGTGCTTATCTTCAACGCAGATAGCTTGGGTTATACTGACGACGAATTGGATATAAAGCTGCTCTATGTCGCAATGACAAGACCGCTGCACAAGCTTTATATATACCACACCGGTGAGCTCACTCCGCTGTTGAAGCCATGATAGGAAATGATTCTTGAATATGAATCAAAAAATAAAAAAGAAAAGTTTCTGCTTAAAAATCTCCTGAAATGTTATATAATATAAGGATATGGTTATGCTGCCCA
This sequence comes from Bacillota bacterium, assembly GCA_023399355.1. GTDB lineage: Bacteria > Bacillota > Clostridia > Acetivibrionales > DTU013 > UBA1305. The sequence continues at coordinate 16,534 of JAEWQC010000088.1, forward strand.
TAAAATCGGCATCATAATATGGTAAATTGCACTGCCGTATAAACAGGCAGTGCAAATAGAAAAAACGGGATAGGATTTTCAGGAGACAAGCATGTTTGATATAACCGATGAGAGTATATGGGCCAAAACGCTTCAGGCCGAATACAGTGCAGGCCAGGAATACTATAAAAACAGGCGGATAAAGTCCGTGCAGTTCAACCAGGAGAAACGCATGTTTACCTCCACTGTACTGGGAGCCAGGCTCTATACCCAGCACCTTGGGTTCGACTCTTCCGGTAAGCTTACAGAATCAGACTGCACCTGCCCTGCCGGCAATGACGGCTGGGGCTGCTGCAAACACATGGTTGCCGTATTACTGCTGATCCAGGAGAAGGACAGTCAGGGTTTCTTTAGGGAGCTTCGCTTCAGGCAGGCCGCGAAGGATATCTTCAATTTCTTCGGTGACAGGCAGCTTGCTGTCAAATCTACAGTTTTTCTTGAACCAATTTTCGAACTGACAAAATCAAGGGATTCTAACAGGGTCGGGCTTCCGGCTTTGAAGCTTCGTATAGGCCAGGAAAGGTTATATATTGTCAAGGATGTCAAAAGACTTCTGTACTGCCTTGAAAACAACATGGAACTGAACTTTGGAAAAAAGTTCACACTCGTTCCTGCCAGGCACGAATTCAAAGGACGCGATCTTAAACTGATCAATATGCTCAGGGAGATCTATGAGACTGAAAAGCTGATGGAGAGGCTTTCAGGAGGAGGCCGTGAATCAAGTGTCTTCCCGGAGGGCAGGGTGTGTCTGACCGACAGTGCATTGAAGCATTTCTTTGAGATCTATACCGGAACGCCCTTCAAAGCCGAAATTCTCGAAAATGAACATGAAGCCGTCAATATCAGGACGGAAGACATCCCGGTAAATTTCCTGCTTTCGAATGAAGGTCCGGATCTTCTGCTTAGTATTGATTTCGAAGGTTCCCTGCTGCCGCTTACCGACAGCGGAGAATATTTCTACTCGGGTGGAGACATTTTTCATGTCTCGCAGCAGCAAAGCGAATACCTGAAGCCTTTCTATCTTGCAATTATGTATCAGAAAGGCCGCAAGCTGCGATTTATCAAAGAGGATAAGCAGAGGTTCGTATCAGAAATACTGCCGTTTGCCGAGAAGGCAGGAAAGCTTGTCATAACGGAGCAGGTTCAGTCTACTATAGAAAAACTGCCTTTGGAAGCCGAAGTATATCTTGACCGCGATGGCTCCGATATTCTTGCCGATGTCAGGTTCATCTATGGAGAACAGGTCGTCAATCCCTTTCTACCCCGCATAAAGGCACCCGCCTCTGCAGAAAAGTTGTTGATCCGTGAGATAGATAACGAGGAGGCGATTCTTGATATCCTTGGAATGGCTGATTTCAAGGTAAAGGAAGGCAAAGTACATCTCTCCGGCGATGATAATATCTATGAGTTTGTTTTCAAACTGGTTCCTCTTCTGCAGGAGCATGCTTCGGTCTTTTACTCTGAAAACCTGAAGAATATGAAGCTGAAAGCCTCCATGTCCTTCTCGGCACGTTTCAGGCTGAATACGGATTCAAATATGCTGGAGTTCGGCTTTAACGCAGAAGGCATCGACCGCTCCGAGCTTGCGGATATCATAGCCTCCCTCTTGAAAAAGAAGAAGTATTACCAGCTTAAAAACGGCAGCTTTATCAATCTGGATTCGAAAGAATTCACACAGTTGAACGATTTTATTGAAAAGCTGGATGTGGCGCCCCAGCAGCTGGAAAATGAATTTATAGAAATACCGCGTTTCAGGGCTGCCTATCTTGACCAGAACATCCGGGAATCCGGCATTCACAATATCGAAAGAAATGCAGCTTTCAAAGAATTTGTCCAGAACATACGGGAGCCTGAGGACATGTCCTTCTCACTGCCATCCGGTCTGAGAGGAACGCTCCGGGACTACCAGAAATTTGGATTCAAATGGTTGAAGACTCTTGAGTTCTATAAACTTGGGGGTATTCTCGCAGACGATATGGGCCTTGGGAAAACCATTCAGCTGATTGCTCTGCTATTATCTTCAAAACTGGAGAGAGGTCCCTCACCATCACTTGTAGTTGTGCCGACTTCACTGGTATTTAACTGGTGTGCGGAGCTTGATAAATTCGCACCCGGCTTGAAATATACCGCCATTATGGGAAACAAGGAGGAACGTCTCAGATTGATTGGCAACTCGTCTGATTACGATGTGATCATAACCTCCTACCCGCTTATCAGAAGAGATATTGAACAATATCTGGTTCAAACCTTCAGATATTGCATCATTGATGAGGCACAGCACATAAAAAATCCTGCTTCAAGAAATGCAAAGTCCGTAAAGGAAATAAAGGCGGAGACCCGGTTTGCACTCACTGGCACCCCAATGGAAAACAACCTCTATGAGCTGTGGTCAATTTTTGATTTCGTCCTGCCAGGATACCTCTTCTCTTATGAAAAGTTCAATGAGAAGTATGTCCAGCCTTCCTCGGGAGAAGATGGAAGTATGGCACTCAAAGACCTTGGCAGGCAAATCAGGCCCTTTATATTAAGAAGGCTTAAGAAGGAAGTGCTCCATGAGCTGCCTGAAAAGATAGAGAATACAATGCTTGCAGATCTGACCGAGGAACAGAAGAAGCTATACCTGGCATACCTGCATGATATCAAGGGCGAACTGACCAAAGAAATTGCCGAAGCCGGTTTTGAAAAGAGCAGGATCAAGATCCTTGCCGCATTAACAAGGCTAAGGCAGTTATGCTGTCACCCCGCCTTGTTTGTTGAGGATTATCAGGGTGAAAGCGGAAAGATGCAGCTTTTGGAGGAGATACTGCAGGAATCCATAGAAGGAGGCCACAGAATACTCCTTTTCTCACAATTTACAGGGATGCTGCAGCTTGTAAAAAAGAGGCTTGAGGCACTTAAAATCACCCACCTTTATCTGGACGGCTCAACTCCGGTCACTGAAAGAGGGTATCTGGTCAATTCCTTTAACGAAGGCCTTGGAAAAGTATTTCTTATTTCCCTTAAAGCAGGCGGAACCGGCCTGAACCTGACTGGAGCCGACACTGTCATCCATTACGATCCATGGTGGAACCCTGCGGTGGAGGATCAGGCTACAGACCGTTCTTATCGCATAGGGCAGAAGAAATCGGTATATGTTATGAAGCTTGTTGCAAGAGGTACCATTGAAGAAAAAATACTCGCACTTCAGGATAAGAAGCGTGTGTTGATTGATGCTGTCATACAGCCTGGCGAGACCCTGCTCTCCAAGATGACCCAGGATGAGCTCCAGGCCTTATTCGACTAAAATCCAAGATAGAATTTAAAAAGGGGACGGCTCTTGGCATGAATTTCGTCCGCCCCCCTTGAAGTTTACTTTTTGAATTTTTCTCCTTAAAGTCTACTCTTTGAACTTTACTCCTTAATTCACTCTTTGAACTTTACTCCTTGAACTTTACTCCTTGAACTTCACTCTTTGAACTTCACTCCTTGAATTTCACTCCTTGAACTTTACTCCTTGAATTTCACTCCTTGAACTTTACTCTTTGAACTTTACTCCTTGAACTTTACTCTTTGAACTTTACTCTTTGAAGTCGTTCCCGTCTTACAACTCTGCTATACAAACTTCTGCATGTTGTTGGTTCTGGCGAAACGGTAAACGGCTATGAGGATCAGCGCTGCTGCAAAGGCAGCAAGGATCAGAAGGTTCATGTAAATATCGCTTGGCTTTCCACCGGTCTGCAGTTTGTCAATTGCATTCATCGCCCAGCGCTGGGGAACGAAGTATCCTATTTTCTGCATGATATCCGGCATCTGACGTATATCCCAGAAGCAACCGCCCAGCATGCAGGTCGGTGTCATGATCAGCGTACTTAAAGTGCTTGCCATATAGGAAGAGCTTGAAAATGCCGTTACAACCAGCCCTACTCCAATAGCAACAAGTCCGAACATCAGAAGGATGATAAACATTGCTACGTCATCTATACCGCTATTAATCCTGAAAATATATTTCATGGAGACCTGTATCATTAATATCTGTGCGATCACCACAAGAAGACTTGTTATGGCATTGCCGGCAATATACTGCCTCGCATTAACCGGTGCAGAACATATTCTGTGATAGGTTCTGTCTCTTTTCTCTTTGAGTATAATCATGCTTATCAAGCTGGCGCCGGCCATGAGAAACATGATCAGAAACCCTATACTTGCCTGTGCCATGTTTTTGCCGGTCACTTCATCCTTAAGCTTCACGACTGTCAGTCTGGCAGGGTTCGACTTATATTGGCCATACATCTTATCAAAGGAAGCCCTGTTTCCACCTGCTGCTGCAGAAAGCTTATAAAGTATATCCATATAGTTGTTCAGACTCTGCTTGATCCAGACTGTAGTCTCCTGACCTTTAACAGATACTACTTCGAGTTTTTCGGGGTTTCCCTTGTATATGCTTTCCGTATAACCCGACGGTATTTCAACAACTGCATCAAGGTCCATATTCAGTAGTCTGCCGGATAATTCCTCCTTACTTACGTCTGATATCACGAAGTTTTCGGTCTCCTGCATGGATGCCTTCAAATCCTGAGAAAAAACGCCCGTATCGTCATTTACGACTCCGATCCTCAGAACAGTACTTCCTGCATTGCCGTAAATTAACAGTGATACAAACACACCCACCAGCGGGAGAAATAAATATACAATGATATTGCCTTTCTTTCTGAACGTTACCTTAAGAATATTGGCTATGATCAATAACATATTATGCATACTTTCCAGTCCCCTTTCTTGAGAACAGTGCAGATATCAGGATAAATACCGCAGCAATTGCCAGATTTATGACAACCGATGTGAGCAGCGCCGAATAATCCTTGTCATATATCATCTTGAGCAATGCCGTGTTCGCCCATTTTACCGGTGATATGTTTGAAATATTCGTCAATGAATTCCCAATTACTGAGAGCGGTACATAACCTCCCCCAAGGAAAACGATGACCGGGATGATCGTGTTCAGAATCCCATTGGCAGCATCCCCATTCTTGAAAAGATACGCAAGCCCGACACCCAGACTTACCGACATGATTGAATAGGATAGCAGAAGCAGTGAGACAGACAGCAGGTCTTCCCCCCAATATGCTTTCAGGATGAATTTACTGAACAATATAACCGCAAGTCCTTGCGCCAGTGTTACTATAATACATCCAAGCACTTTGCCCATTAAAAATTCATATCTTTTAACCGGAGCACAGAGAATCCGGCCTGCAGTCATATCTTCCATATCGTTCTTGACACTCCAGAAGCCTGTCATCGAAGCATATAGAATGATCATTGTCATCATGGTGATGGCATAATAGTCCAGGGAGCCCGGTTGTCTTTTCTGATCAAGTGATTTTAATGATACGAAGTCCCCATGACTTTTCATCTGCGGCAGTGCAAAAGCTGCCGGGTTATTGGCCCCAATCGAACCCGTTGCCTTGTAAGTCATCATAAAGCTGTTCAAAGCACTCTCCAGGATGACTGACTTGTATCCTCCATATTTTTCATTACCGTAAAGTTTTATTTCCTGCAGATTATCGGATACATGAACATATCCTGTATATTGATATCCCTGCACACTCTTCATACCGGCTTTTATATCCTCGGTTTTTTCAAATTTAAAACCGACATTTTCAGTCAGTTCTTTCCTGAAACTATTGAAGGCATCTGTCATGCTATGGTTGTTCACATTTAGATCTTCCGAATAAAGGACCTTTACTTCCCCGATCTTAACAGGTTTGTCGAAGGAGCCTGAAAATGCAGCCCCCAGTATGATGATCAGAACGATTGGGAAAAGAACCATCATCATATTTGCTTTAAAATTTCTTCTATTAATTCTAAATTCCTTTAGTACCAATTTTACAATATTCATTCTGCCACCCCCCCCCTTAGTCCCTCAGCCGTCTGCCGGTCAGCGACAGAAATACCGTTTCAAGATCCGGCGTCTTGCTCTCAACGCTCTTGATGGAAAACCTGTTTGAAGTAAAATAATGGATGATGCTGTCGAGATTACTTACTTCACGGGCACTCGAGATTTTAATAATATCCTCTTCTATCTCAATTCCACTGACTCCAGGGATTTCATTGATCTTCTCCTCACTGATCCTCGAAATCGAATCCCCGACAGAGATCCATACGATATTTCTGTCATTGATCATATTCTTGAGCTCTTCACCGGTTCCAAGTGCGATCACTTTGCCGTGATCCATGATTGCCACGCGTGTACAGATGGCTTCGACCTCCTCCATGTAATGGCTTGTGTAGATGATAGTGCTGCCAAGCTCATTGAGTTTTTTAACCGATTCCAGGATGTGATTCCTCGACTGCGGGTCGATGCCTACCGTAGGCTCATCCATGATGATCAGCTTGGGCTTGTGGGCTATGGCACAGGCTATGTTGAGCCTTCTCTTCATCCCCCCCGAAAAACTCTTCGGGAAACCTTTCGCCTTATCGGAAAGGCCTGTAAATTCAAGCGCCTCATATGCGGCTGCCTCAAGCTCCTTCCCTTTTAAGCCATAAAGACTTGCAAAGAATTTAACATTCTCCAGGCTTGTCAGGTCCTCATAGATTGCAATTTCCTGTGGGACGATTCCGATATTGCGCTTGGTGATCAAAGCATCCTTTCTCACGTCCTTGTCCAGGATGGTAATATTCCCCTTATCACTGAACAGAAGGCCTGTGATCATATTGATGGCTGTACTTTTTCCTGCTCCGTTCGGGCCAAGCAGACCAAATATCTCACCCTCTTCAATATTGAGGGTCATTTTGTCAACAGCAGTCAGATCTCCAAAATTCTTCGTGACTTCCTTTATACTTATAATACTCATATTCAACTCTCCTTTACATCATTCAGCTCTACTTCATTATAGAAGAGCCGGCCAACATCCGTAAGTACGAAAGGTCATTGTTTGATATGACTAAAGTCATATGGGAAATTAATAAAAAATGTTCCTATTGCAGTATCAAATGATATAGAATATATACAGAATCTAAAATAACTACGCCACATGCCGGAAGCATATAGCCCGCAAAAGATATGCCATCCCGGAAGCAGTGTGCACTGGAGGATTAGAAATGAAATACAGAAAATTCGGCAAACTGGATATGAATGTGTCCGCTCTGGGCTTTGGGACAATGCGCCTTCCCACAGCAGGAAGCACAAATCTCGGGAACAGGCTCAGCCAGGACATCGTTGAGGACGAAGCTATAAAAATCATTAGATACGCCATTGACCATGGTGTCAATTATGTTGACTCCGCTTATGCTTATCACGGCGGCAACAGTGAAGTTGTAACCGGCAAGGCCCTAATGGACGGATACAGGGAAAAGGTCCTGCTTGCTACAAAGTCCCCTGTCTGGTTGATTAAAAACCCGGAGGATTTCGACAGGCTTCTGGACGAACAACTTGGGAAACTGCAAACGGATCATATAGATTTTTATCTTCTTCATGCTATTAACGGAGGCTCCTGGAAGGATATCATCCTCAGACACAACATCCTTGAACGTGCTGAAGCTGCAAAAAAGGCCGGGAAAATAAAGTATCTCGGTTTCTCCTTCCACGGTGAAAGCAAGGATTTCACCGAGATTATCGACGGTTATGACAAATGGGATTTCTGCCAGATACAGTTCAACTATATGGACATAGAAAATCAGGCAGGCCTGAGCGGACTGAAATATGCCGCATCCAAAGGACTTGGCGTAGTCATCATGGAACCGCTGCTGGGCGGAAGACTTGCCAACCCGCCGAAGGATATCAAAGCAGTTCTTGACGAAAGCGGAACAGGCCGTACACCCGCCTACTGGGCATTTGAGTGGCTGTGGAACCAACCGGAGGTATCCGTAATATTGAGTGGCATGAGCAACCTGCAGCAGGTGGAGGAAAATCTGGTTTCCGCTGACAATTCCGGAGTAGGGCTCTTCGGGCCGAAAGATCTTGACGTTATTGACCGTGTAAGGCAAAAGTATAAGGAAAGGGCTGCCATACCCTGCACAGGCTGCAGCTACTGCATGCCTTGTCCGAACAATGTAAACATTCCAAGAAACTTCGAATTATATAATGATAGCATGATACATGAGGATGTAGCCGGCTCAAGAATAATTTACAGCACCTTTTTCTCCGAGCCCGCCCGTGCCAGTGCATGTATTCGGTGCCGGATCTGCGAGGATAAATGCCCGCAGAAGATTCTCATCAGCGAATGGATGCCTAAAGTTCATGAAACACTGGGATAGGCGCTGATAAACACAACCGGAATGGCAGCGAAAGAGAAATCCATTGAAGAGGACTATACTCCTGAAACGGATTATAGTCCTCTTATTCAGTTCTTATGTAATCAGTCCTTTTCGCCGGTGAGATAATAGATTGCGATCTGCGTACGGTGTTCCAGGCCGGTTTTGTCCAGTATGGCCGAAATGTAGTTCTTTATCGTACCCTCGGACATAAAGAGCTTAGCGGCTATTTCCCTATTCGAAAGTCCTTTTGCGATAAGTGTGACGATTTCCAGTTCCCTGTCGGTAAAGAGACCATCCGGGATATTTGTCTTCCTGCCTGACGATAATTCGCTCTTAATAATATCCATGGCAACATCCTGCATAACCGTACCACCTTCATGGACGATCCTGATGGCGTCCATGATTCTGGACGGTGAACTGCCTTTTAAAAGGTACCCTTTCGCACCATTCTTTACTGCGCCGATAATAAAGTTGTCATCGTCGAATGTCGTCAGGATTAATGGTCTGGTATCTGACTTCATGGAAATCTCCCTTGCTGCCTGAAGGCCGTCCAATACGGGCATCCTCACATCCAGCAGGACTACGTCTACCTTTTCGCGCATGCAGTACTCGACTGCCTTAAGGCCATTTTCAACACACTCAAGCACTTCAAACCGGTCATCCGACTGAAGTATTATTTTCAAGCCTTCCCTGATCAGAATATCATCATCTGCAATCAATACTTTAATGGACATGCTCCACCTCTCCGATCGGAAGTAATGTGATGACGGAAAAACCGCCTGATCCATCCAGAATCAGCTTTCCGCCGGCATTCTCCGTCCTCTCTTCCATTCCTGCCAGTCCCATTCCCTTTTTGTAGGAAAGTGCACCTTTTCCATTATCCCGTACCTCCGCCTTGATGAGCCTGGTCATTACCTCAAGCTTCACATTGATATTTGTGGCGGACGAATACTTAAGCGCATTTGTCAGTGCTTCTTTTGTATTGTCCATGATTATTTTCCATTGAAGATGTGTAATCGCATCAAGACTGCCATAATAGGAGAGTGTGGTCTTAATGGCATTATTCCTTGAAAATTCCTCCAGGCTCAGCTTAAGCCTGTTGATTCCCAATTGTTCCGGGGCGGGCTTGATATTTCTTAGCGTGGAACGTATGCTTTCCATACCGCCCTTCAGGTTTTCCGTTACGGTCGCTATCATTCCGGCAGCTTTATCGCGGTCCTTTCCGATAATCGTACCTGCCGCTTCAAGCTGAATGATGCTGCCTGCTATGGTATGTCCAACCTTGTCATGAATTTTTTGTGCCAGGCTGTTCCGCTCTTCAAGCTGCGAAAGGTATCGAACCTGCAATTCGTATTCGCTTTCCGCATTAAGTCTGCTGCTCAGTTCTTCATTCCTGTTCTTCAACTTCTCATTGACTGATTTCAACGCAGATAAGGAAGTTGACAACTTGTTCACCAGAAGAAAAATCAAAAAGCAAAGTAAAGCGGTAAGGATATATTCAGGCACCAGCCTGTCCCCTGCAAAAAGACCGGGTAATGCTGCGAATGCCAGCCACATTCTCCCGTCTTGTGTAAAACCGGAGACCAGTTCAAGAATATCCATCACAATAAGCAGTATGAATAACTTATTTGCTATTACCGAAGAAAATGCAAGAACAATAATACTTACAAGAAGCAGGCTTTTACCAAGCCGTAGATTTTTAACTATTTTTGCAAGCATACCTGTACAGACATAGGCCAGTATCAGCAACACCACCAGCGGGATTTTCTCCATCCCCGCCTGTAAATACCGTATGATGCAGTATAGCAAAATAGCCATCCTGGTACCAATCAGCCAATTCTCCATAGACCCTCACAAATCATTTCCCGCTACTTATACCCTTGCTCGAACGCACAGGTTGTCACCCGCCCCTCGCCACTGACTCCTCACAAATTACTCTACTCCCCTAGAAGCGTCAGAAGCAAGGAGTACAGGAAGGCAAAGTATAAAACCGGAGCATATAATAACAGGCGAGGATTTTTATGCTGCAGTCTGCCGCAGTAATCCGCCGCTTATCACGCATTTACTTCAGGTTCTCGGGGTTGAGGCACTGTAGCTCCTCCGGCACAAAAATACCGTCCCTCCGGATAAGGATATCATCGAACCAAACGTCTCCGCCGCCATACTCAGGTCTTTGGATAAATACAAGATCCCAGTGGATGGCCGACTTGTTGCCGTTGTTGCATTCATCATAGCAGCTGCCGGGAGTGAAATGTAAGCTACCTTTTATTTTCTCATCAAAAAGGGTATCCTTCATAGGCTTTTCAATAAACGGATTAAAGCCCAATGAAAACTCACCCACATACCGCGCACCTTCATCCGTGTCGAAGATCCTGTTTATTTTCTCGGTATTATTGGAAGTCGCTTTGATAATCTTCCCATCTTTAAATTCCAGTGAGATGTTCTCAAAGGTAAATCCCTGATATTTCGCCGGGGTATTGTAGCTGATGGTTCCGTTTACTGAAGTCTTAAGAGGTGCCGAGAACAGTTCACCGTCCGGTATGTTCCTCTTTCCCTCACATTTTCTGGGCGGCATGCCCTTGATGGAAAATGTCAAATCAGTACCTTTCCCGGTGATCCTGACCCTGTCGGCTCTTCCCATCACTTTCGCAAGGTTGTCCATGGCTTTGGACATCTTCGAATAATCCAGATTGCAGACGTTGAAATAAAAATCTTCGAAAGCTTCTGTGGACATTTCAGCCATCTGCGCCATGGAACTGTTCGGGTATCTGAGGACCACCCATTTGGTATGCTCCACACGTTGATCCGAGTGCACCGGTTCCAGAAAAAGCTTGTTGTAGAGCTTCATCTTCTCATCCGGGACATCTCCCAGTTCATTTGAATTATCGGTTGCACGGAAACCGATATAGGCATCCATCTTCTTCATCCTGATCAATTCAAGATCCGCCATCAGCTTGATCTGTTCTTCACTGCAACCATTGAGCAGCACCCTGGTGATTTCATCGTTTTTAATAGTTACAAAAGGCAGCCCTCCAGCATTGTAGACTTCCTGGATCAATGCTTTTGTCAGCGGCAGTTCAAAACCCTTTGTCTCTATCAGTACTCTTTCACCCGGCTTCACTTCGCACGAATAATTCACCAGGTTTTTCGCGAGTTTTTCAACTCTCGGATCAGTCATATGCTCTTCTCCAATTCATCCAATATGGATTCAAATACTTTCAATGCATCCTCGACAGGCTTGGGTTCGGATAAATCAACACCGGCCTTTTTAAGTAGTTCCAGCGGATAATCGGAACCGCCGCTCCTGAGGAACCCGGTATAACGTTCCACTGCAGGCATGCCTTCCTTTAGGATCTGCTGTGACAAAGAAGCTGCAGCAGATATGCCCGTAGCGTATTTGTAAACATAGAAGCTGTTGTAGAAATGAGGAATTCTAGCCCATTCCATATCAATCTCCTCATCTATGACCACTTCGGAGCCGAAATACTTCTCATTCAGACCCCTGTAAATCCTGCAGAACTCTTCGGACGTCAAAGCCTCGCCACTCTCTACCAGTTCGTGGGTTATCTTCTCAAACTCCGCAAACATGGTCTGCCTGAACAATGTCCCGCGGAACTCCTCAAGATAATGATTCAGCAGGTATGCCTTCTCTCTCTTGTCGGTAGTATCGGCCAGCATATAGTTGATCAGCAGCGATTCATTGACGGTGGATGCCACCTCGGCCACGAATATCTTGTACTCGGAATAGATATACGGCTGCGTTTTGTTGGTATAATACGAATGCATCGCATGACCCATTTCATGTGCCAGTGTGAACGCATCATTGATCGTACCCTGAAAATTCAACAGTACGTAGGGATGTGTCAGGTGAGTCCCCCAGGAATAGGCGCCGCTTGTCTTTCCCTTGTTTTCAAAGACATCAATCCAACCCGATTTAAAGGCTTCTTCAAGATCCTCCAGATAGCTGCAGCCCATTGGCGCCAGTCCCTTTTTCACGAGTTCGAGGGATTCCTTGTATGAAATCTGCTTCGGCGGCTCTTCAACAATTGGCACATATAGGTCGTACATATGCAATTCGTCCAGCTTCAGAGCCTTTTTGCGCAGCCTCAGATATCTATGGAGCAGCGGCAGATTTTTGTTCACGGTTTCAATCAGATTATCGTAAACGGAGCCAGGTACATTATCACTGTCGAGTGATGAACTCAGACTTGAATCATATTTTCGCACGGAGGCATAGAACTTATTCGCTTTGATATTGTTGTTCAGTGAAGAGGCCAATGTATTCTTCATTGCGGTATAAGACTTGTAAAGGGCATGGAAGGCATCTTCCCGGACTCTTCTGTCTTTTGACTCCAGGAACTTGATATACCGGCCTTTGGTCACTTCGACCTCTTCTCCGTCTTCGTCCTTTATATAGGCAAATCTGATATCCGCATTGTTGAACATGGTGAATATATCCGAGGGTGCATGTGCGATCTCCGCAGATAGCGCAAGCAGCTCTTCTTCCCTGTCCGACAGGATGTGCTGTTTCTGTCTCAGCAATTCATCCATATACTGCCTGTATATGGCCATCCCTTCTACTTCATCAATACTCTTTCTCAGCAAACCTTCGTCAATTGAAATGATTTCAGGGATGATGAACGATACTGACGCATAGACCTCTGTCCCAAGTGCCGTCGCCCTGTCGGTCAGCGCCTGATATTTGGATTCGGCATTATTTTCGTCCCTTCTCATGCGCGCATATACAAAAAGCTTGTCATTAAGTGCCATCATGTCTTCACTAATCTTGAGGCACTGCAGCAGGATCTTCATATCACTTGCAAGCCTGCCCCTGAACGCGGTGATCTCAACGGACATCTGCCGGATTTTCCTGAAATCGCTCTCCCAGTCGGAATCACTTGCATATATATCTTCAAGCCTCCATTTATACTTTGCATCGATTTCTTGTCTTTCAGGTAATGCGTTATTCTTTTTTTCAGTCATATATCCACCTCTCAGGCTCCCTTTCGGGGAAATTTACTTTAGGTCACTCTATCATATTATATCCCCGGCTACTCGTTTTTACCAGTATTTATCTAACATCCTTGCAATTAATTAAAGTGATTTAGTCATAAAAAAGCAAACTTAAAAAAGCCTCTGTGTCGGATAAATAAAGGGTGAATGTCTGCACAGACAAGCCGACTCGAATGGGCCAGGGATTTCGCCTATTTGTTCATGGTCCTGTAAAGCAGCACTGCCGCCTGTGCTCTTGTGGCCGTAACCGAAGGGCCGATTGCGTTACCCGGAAGGCCTTCCATGATGCCTTCGCCCACAATTGTTGCAAGGCTGGCCAGGGCAGATGGGGTGATCTTGTTTTTGTCGCTGAATTTCTCCAGGACTGAGTTGTTGTGAATTGTAAGTGGTTTAGGTGAAATCTGCTTTACTTTAAAAAGGATAACTGCAATTTCTTCCCGCGTAATCGCCTTCTCCGGGTAGAATTTATTACTGGCGTCCCCCGAAATGATTCCCAGGTTTTCGGCAATCATGATTTCATTATAATACCACTTGTTTGACTTGACATCCGCCAGGCTGCCAACAGGTGTTGTATCCAGTTTGAAGGCCCTTACGACCATGGCGGTAAAATCCGCTTTCGTTACAGTATTGCCGGGTTTGTACAATGTTGCTGTTACACCCTTCATAATGCCCATTCCGGCAAGATTTTCAATAGCATCCCTGGCCCATGACACAGATTTCAGATCCGAGAAGGTCGCTTTTGTATTGGTCTTCGCGTCTGCTACGCTGCTCTCCGATGAACCTGTGGAATTATACGAAACTACTTTATAGGAATATCTCATTCCAGCGATCAGATTACTGTCGGTATAAACCGTATTATTCTTTCCAATTTCGGCCAGAACATCAAAGTAGTATGCATTTGAAGGCTTTCTCAATATCCTGAATACATCTTCACTGTCCGAGTTGTCTTTCCAGGTGATCTTTATCTGAGTAGCAGATAATGCAGTTGCCACTACATTGGAAGGAGCTGCCGGAATTGCCGTGGAAACCAGGATTTCATCGCTGAGTGAATCCGAATTGCCGCTGGAGCTGTATGCACGCACCCTGAAGTAATATTTTGTATAGGGATTGAGGTTTGTCACATTATACGCTGTAACATTGGGATTCAACCAGGATAGAACATTCCATACTCCGTCGGAGCCGATCTTCCATTCCACCTTGAACCCGTTTTCATTGTCCGAAGTATCCGTCCAGCTCAGGAGCACCTGTGTGCTTGAAACATATGCATATGTAATATTCGATGGCGGATTGATCAACCCGGCACCAATCGAAGCCGAATTGGAATAGGGAGAATATAGAGTGCCCGATGCTACATAGGCTCTAACCATATAGTTATACTGCACACCCTTCTGGATGGTGTTGTCCGTATATGTCGTTATGTTTTTGTCCACAGTGGCATAAAGCGTATACGTGCCTGAACCGTAGATATACCGCCACACTTCGAAACCGGTCTCGTCGGTGGAATTATCCCTCCAGTTCAGTTCAACGGCTGAGTTGGTCGTAACTGTGACCGTAAGCAATGATGGAGCATCCAGATAAAGATTCTGCACTGTAATGATGTTGGAATAAACGGATTCGTTCGTTGATGTCCGCGCCTTGATCCTGTATGTATAGGAGGCACTCGGAACCAACCCCGTCGTATCGGACCAGCCCGAGGTTACGTAACTTACAGTGTTGAGCGCACTGAAGCTTCCGTTTGGCATTTTCCTCTCTATTACCACATCTGCTGTACCGGAATTGCCGGTCCAGGAAAGATAGATGGTGTTGTTGGCTGCCGCAATGCCTGTAAGTGTAAGATTTCCAAGATTGGTATATGCACCGATGCCAATTTCGTCATTTGGATAGGATAAGCCGGTCGAGCCTGTGCCCATCGATTTCCGGATCCGGTAGAAATACCTGGTATTGGGCATTAGTCCGGTGTCGCTGTACTTCAGTGCACCGAGAGCTGTGGTGTAGATGGTTGACCACGTACCATCAGTCCCGGTTTTTCGTTCAATAACCGTATTATAGCTTTCTGTTCCCGTGTAACTCCACGAAAGGTCCAGTCTGGTTGCCGAGTACGCTACTACAGTAAGATTGGCCGGTGCAACGGAATCCCATGCAGCGACATATACTTCGTTTGTGTACGGCGAATTTCCAAGAGCATTGTAAGAACAGACCCTGTATAAATAGGAGTGACCACTCGAAACTGAAGTGTCAACATAAGTCGCTGTAATAGCTGCGACTGTCGCTATTTGCGTGTATATACCCGGATCAGTCACTCTTTCAATCCGAAAGCCAGTCTCATTATTTGAGTTATCCGTCCAGTTCAGAGTGACTGCTGAGGAGGAAACCACATTGGCGCGCAAAAGTGAAGGTGCTGCCGGAAGAGTTGCTGAGATCTTTGCCGTAGTTACTATATATTTGTTCGCAGCGTATTCATACCCCACCGTATATGTATAGATTAATCCCGGAACCACAATTATACTGTCTGTATAGGAAGTTGTTAAGCTGGAAAGAGAATCTTCAATAATGGAATCCGACCCTTCTCCAATCTGCCTTCGTATGGTAACCGGCAATGAATTACCGGGCGCATTAACCCAGGAAAGATTAATCGTATGAGAATCGGCCATGTTAAGAACCAGATTATTCGGGGGCGCTGCAACGCTGGTCGATTGGGTAATATTGCTGTAACCCGAATAGCCGCTGCCACTTCTGGCAGCCAGTCTGTACCGGTACTTTCCGCTGACTCCCTGAGCGTCATTAAAACCGGTTCCCGAAAGAAAAGTACTGACAGGCACCCATGCATTCCATTTTGACAATGTAGTATCCCATAAAGAACGTTCAAGTTGAAATAGGCCGATTTGTGGGTAATCCCCCCAGGTGACGCCTGAATAGTAATGAATTGTATCAATACTAATTGTAGGAGGCTGTATTGGCAATACGGCTATGGGTTCCGATATATCCGATTCCAGCGGGCCAGTACCGATCGACTTGATTGTATAGCTGACCTCATTACCCCCACTCAAAGGCGCTGTTGTATAGCTCGTAGCATTGCTTCCCATAGTAGTGGTAGTATTTCCCGCAACTGTAGCGTTGATTTCACATTGTGCAGCCATTTTTGACGCACTCCAATTCAATGTTACCTGCCTGGAGTTAATGTCAAATACAGACCTCGCCTCATATGGAGCAATCATTTTGGTTGTCGTTACCGGGGCCGTTATTTCATCGATTTTTATTGCTGACGCTGTATCGGAGTAAGCACTTATAATATAGGTATAGAGGGTTTGCGGCTGCAGCCCCGAATCAATAAAAGTAAGGTCCAAAGCAGTATCCACAGCAAAATCTTTAACTAGCATTGCAGCACCGGTACTGGTACCGACAGCTCTTGACAGCCGGTAAGTACTTGCACCTGCTACCGATGTCCAGTCCAGTTGCACCCTCGTGTCGGAATCAGGGTCGATTAGTGAAGTCGTGAGACTTATTGCATAAGCTCCCTGCGCTGCAAAGATGAATATTGCCGCTGCAAGCGCTGGCAACAATAATATTTTAAGTAATGTCCCAATATTTTTATTTATATGAATTTTCATAATATCCCTCCAAAAAGCATAATCCAATATGAATATCGGCATTTGGAAGCTGGAAATTAACCTATAAAGGCTTGTATAAATAAAATGGCCTGGAATACCCTGAATTTTAAGTATTCCAAGCCATTCTCAAATGAGAAAGATGTGTGAGGGTTTATACTCCTGCTTCGTAGGAATTCAGCTGCGATCCCGGGAAGGCATAGGACGACTGTGAAGAGTAGGCCTCCATTGCTGATTGGAAAGCACTCGTTATATACTGTTGTTGATCCGATGTGATCTTTCCCGACTCTGTCAAACCATCCAGCACACTCTTCAATGTGTCGGAGCTTTCATCCTGTGTCATTTGCGGCGGCGGCGGCATACCATGGTGTTTCTTCATTGAGCCCAAAGCACTTTTAACAGCAGCCTCCTGATCCTCGGTAATAGTGCCTGCTGAAACCAGGCTCGCCAAAGGATCCTTGAAAGAGCTGTTGCCGGAAGCATTCTCCGCACCTGTTTTAGTCCGGTATGCCATTCTGGCGGCATCAAGCGCATCCTTTATGGCCTGCTCCTGATCCGAAGTAATGGTCCCATCAGAAACGAGCGCTGACAAAGGACTTGCCGGCTTTTGCCCGGACACTCCCTGTGATGTGTTTTCCGATGTCTGGAACAGTTCCTGAGCGGATGAATTGTCTTGTGTGCTCCTCTTTTGTAGCAGTCTCAAAAGCTCCTGTGATGCACTGAGCTGACTGCTGTAATCATAATTAGAGGAAATGTTCAATCTATCTTACCTCCTTTTTGCATCCATGCCAATATTTTATCCTATTATGTATATCGAGAGATATCCTTTGGGATATTGCGGCAGATATGCGGCAATCAAGCGGTTTATTCCATCATCTGCTTCACATCATTCAACAGCCCTTTACACACAATTTAACAACCGATTTAACAACCAACTATCACCAATTCCAGCAACTTGACAAACCTTCCGAATAATTGTACAATTATATTCCGTTAACACATGCGCCCGTAGCTCAGCAGGATAGAGCGTCGGTTTCCTAAACCGCAGGCCGGACGTTCGAGTCGTCTCGGGCGCACCAGAATACCAAGCTTTCAGAGCTTGGTATTTTTTAATATTTAAGGTTTAGACAGATTTTAGACAGATTTATATATTTATTGTGAGGGTGCAGTAATGGAGTATAAAAAACAACATTGGGTACCTCAATCTTATTTACGTGCATGGTGTGATCCAAATGTGGATCCTCTAGAAAATGATTATGTCTGGGTATTTCAAAAGGATGGAACCCTTTGGAAGAGAAAAGCCCCAGAAAATATATTTTTCGAACCAGATATGTATACGATTCATCTTGACGATGGGACGAGAATACTAGATATTGAACATGGCCTATCTGGCCTTGAAAGTCTATTTACCAAAATAAGAAGAGAATCAATAAATATTAAATCTGAACTAAGCCCCAATGATATATTAATAATTCTAGCTTTCATTGCTGCATCATTTGAAAGAACAAAAATGAAAAGAGATTATCACAAAAAATTTTGGGGCGAGATAGTAGAATATGCAGAGAATTTAAAAAAATATATGTTAAGTTTATCGCCTGAAGAACGAAAAAGAAAATCAGTTAATAGTAGTTCCGGTGAGTCATCACTTTCCCTCGACGATGCAAAAAGGTTAGCAGAAAACCCACTCCAAGAAATGTTAATTGCATCAATAAACACATCCATTGAAATGTTTCGACCGATGTGTTTGCGATTTTTACACACCACATCCAAACTAGGATTTATAACTTCAGACGCTCCATGTGTTTGGTTTGACAGGGAAGCATATAAAAGACCATTTCCGTATAATCAGCCTGGTTTGGCATTCCCAACAATCGAGATAACTCTACCTGTTTCCCCTCATTTTATGGCTTATTTAACGTGGAAAGGTAATACCACGTATATTGAAATACCTGATTATTTAGTAAATGAGTATAACCGACGAACAAGATATTTTTGCAATGAATATTTCGTTGTTAACCAAAAGATTTTGTAAATCCGTATTGGCTCGATCCAGGGAAACCTCCCAAATAGACCTAATTTAACTTGTTTTTTATTTACACGGACTTTAAGT
Source organism: Bacillota bacterium (assembly GCA_023399355.1). Classification (GTDB taxonomy): domain Bacteria; phylum Bacillota; class Clostridia; order Acetivibrionales; family DTU013; genus UBA1305. The sequence continues at coordinate 35,533 of JAEWQC010000088.1, forward strand.
AGCTTAATTGTAATCTACACTATCTTAGTAATCCAATAAATATTTTTCAATTTCTTTATAAAGCAAAACGTTAAAAAAGTAGTATAATTAATTTAGTTTAGCAAAAGTGGGTGAAAAATGTGCAAAAAGCCAAATTATCTATAGATGAACAGATAAAGCATATGAAAGAATCTAGAGGGATAACATTCAATATTACAAGCGAAGAACAAGTAGCTACATTTCTAGCTAATAACAATTATTACTTTAAGATCAAATCTTATGCTAAGAATTATGATAAATATATTAAGGAGTCTAGTAGGGGTAAATACATAAATTTGGATTTCGCATATTTACAAGAGTTATCGACTATAGATATGCACTTAAGAAAATTCATAATAAAAATAACTTTAGATATAGAGCATTTTCTAAAAACACAGTTATTGAGAGATTTTGAGAAAAACACTAAAGAAGATGGATACACAATCATTAAAGCTTTTTATGAAAGATATCCAACTATTATGGATAATATCTATAGAAATATTGACACATCGTATTGTTGCGATTTAGTGAATAAATATAAAAGTTGTTTTGCTATTTGGAATATAGTCGAGGTATTATCATTTGGGGATTTTATCAAGTTATATGACCTATATTATGAAAAATATTACTCTAAAGATAATATGAAGCACCATTTATGGTCAGTAAAATTTCTAAGAAATGCAGCTGCACATAATAATTGCTTAATAAATAGTTTAAAACGCCCTTACAGCATAGATATACAGCTTAATAAAGAAGTCAATACATTCATATCAAAAATACCGGATATTCCACCAGCAGACTCTAGAGTGAAAAAAATGTCAAACCCTGCAGTTCATGATTTTGTTGTTACTTTGTTTGTATTTTATAGGGTAGTAGGAAGTTCTTCTACAAAAAAACATACTTTTGCTGAGTTAAAAGAGTTAGTTGATGTAAGAATGATCCGTAATAAAGAATATTTTGAAAAAAACCAACTAATAATATCTTACTATAAATTTATTAAAATAATTGTTGACTATTTTTATGATATCTGCATATAATACTAACATAGATCAAAAACATCTTGTGTTTTTATCGGGAAGGTGCCTGCACCATCCCGATTTTTTGTTGGATTTTAAAAAAGCTCGTCATGATGGCGAGCTTTTTTTACTTTCCTTTTTCCTTTTATTGAATGTCGATTCAAAAAGGCCTGCAGCCTTCTTATCCTTACTCTCAAGAAAATGGCTGAATATGTTTTGTGTAGTTGCTGATGTACTGTGTCCTAATCGGCCAGCAACGGTCTGGATATCCATGCCTTTGCTTATAAGAAAAGTTGCACTAGTATGCCGGAGGCCATGAAAATTTAAGTGCGGCAGTTTACTCCTTGACAGAAATTTCGGAAACCAGTGAGTCAAAGTTGCAAATAAAGGGCTGCATCATTGACCTCATAGTGAGGTATGCAACTGCCAAGGTTATAGAATGGTAAGATCCCTTTTAATATATTGTCATAGAAAAGCCCATAATAATTTGCACATCTTCTTACATCTTTTTTATTCTCAACGCCAAATTCAATGATGTTTGGGTATAAGAAAGAAGTTTCAATTTCATTTCTCTCAAGGTATTCTAAAATGATTTGTTTGTCAGACTGCTCAAGTAATCTAATCATCATTACCACCACCATAAATATATAAGCCCTGCAGAATCACTTGTAAGGTGACTCCGAAGGGCTGTAACCACTCGTGTAGGACTTTCATTTTCCCTATGCTGCTCGCATATCAATGCTCAAGCATACTCACTTTTTAGGTATTATTACATATATTTCATATGCTGTCAATATAAATAAGCTCGCTCAAAAACAAAAAGCAATTCTCTTGACAGACGAGAGTGTTCAGCCAATAATTCCCCGAATTTGTGGGTGAACCTAAAACTCAACTTCTTCCAGGTACAACCCGCATGCATCTGCCATAGTTCCCGTTTGGTTCCGCTCTTTTAAAATTATTATCTGAGGGATCTTTTCACTGTCTGCTTCACCCAAACCGACTCCTACCAAGGTTCCGACAATTCTTCTGACCATATTGTAAAGAAAGCCATTACCCCGCATCCTGATTTGAATAAATCCATTATTCTCTTCTATATCAATAGAATATATTTCACGAACCATGGAATTTTTCTTGGATTTGGCATTTGAAAAAGCTGTAAAGTCATGCTCCCCAATAAAATACGCAGTTGCCTCCCTCATTCTTGTGATATCAAGCCTTTTTTCAACATGCATGCTGTACTTTCGCATGAAAGGATTTGAATACTCCCTATTCCATATCATATACATATAGGTTTTCCCCTTGGCATTATACCTGGCATGAAAAATGTCGGGGACCAGGGTAACTTCCTTAATGCTGATATCATGAGGTAAATATTTGTTTAAATAATTTTTAACCTCGGATGCGTCCAAATTCTCACTGGTCTTAAAATTGGCTATCTGGGCAATCGCATGCACACCCGCATCCGTCCTGCCGCTGCCAATGATTTCAATGCTTTTTCCTGTCATCTCCGAGAGTACATTTTCTATCTTTCCCTGAATGGTATTTTCGCCGTTTCCAAGCCGCTGCCAGCCCTTATATCTTCCGCCGTCATATTGAATTAGCATTTTATAATTGTTCATCGTTTTCCCCTTATCCTTGCCTTTTATATTGATTAAAGAGGAATACATCCTGGCCCATATAATCCATCTCTATCTTCTGTTATTTCTCTATTATAGCATATCCGGATCAAGTGGATTTTTAAACTGAATCCTGCATCTATCTGCAATTTCTATATCCGGATCAAACGGATATAAAAACTGAATCCTGCATCTATCTGCGATTCTTATGGGCAGACTTTTGAGAATACCAAAAAGCCGCCTACCATAAAGGTTAGCAGTCAAGGCCTCTTCCTATTTGTGTTATTACAACAGATAATCAACTACTGCCCTGTTTTCTCTGACTTTTGTCACAAATTCCGATACCTTGACATGTTCGGGATGTTTCTTATAGGCCTCCAGTGCCTGGATATCCGCAAATTCGGTAATAAGTACCGCATCATAGGACATCTCGGAGGAGATTGAGTTGATACCTACCTCCAGATGCCTTATCCCGGCAATTTTATCTTTTAATGCCTCCAGCCTGGCTTTTATTGTCCGGGCGTTTTCTTCCTTGCTGCAGCCTTCAGCGAAGTCCTTGAGTTTCCACATTACAATATGTCTGATCATGATATTCCTCCTATGTAAATTAAAAAAGCACCCATTAGGTGCTTCTTCGTATAAAATTGAGTTAAAGCATGCTGCCCAGTGATTCCAATATCATCTCTATTTCCTGCCTGCTGTACCTTCTCATGCTCTCCATATCGCCGTCCTGTGCCTTATGGGTTACAAGGATGTCTTTGTGTCCGATGCACACATCTGTTTCCCTGCCGTAAGTATCCGTGAAATTAAACACTTGAAGCCCTGCTGCAAACTGGATTTTCTGAGTGTCCATATTATCACCTTCCCAAATCCAGTATACTCAACTTCAGTAAATTTTTCAATGCCTTTCTATACTTTTTTATACATTTTTGTGAGATACTCATTCATCTCCTCTGTAGTACCTTCACCAATGTCTATGCTTCTACCGTCAGCTTCGTCTTCCTAAGCGGAATCAGACACCGCAAGGTAACGGCGGCGATGACAATAATCCCACCTACAAGTGCCCATTTTCCAGGCTTTTCACCGAGCAGCAGGAATACCCAGACAGGATTCAGCAAAGGTTCAATGACCGGTATGATACTCCCTTCAAGTGCAGTTACGTGCTTGATCGCTTTCGCATACAGAATGTAAGGCAGGCCAAGCTGAACAACCCCAAGCAATGCAAGACACAACCAGCCCTTGGTATCCGGGACAGCCCCGAAAATGAAGGGGATTCCAATAATGGCTGAAAGTATATTCCCAAGCAATACTGATTCAATAGGGGACCCGTCCTTCTGCATACGCATGAAAACAACAAAGGTGGCAAAGGAAATGCCGCTCAACGCCGCCAGAATATTACCGAATACCCCCTTCGTATTGATATGGTCCACAAAAAACAGTACCATACCACCAAGGACAATGACAATCGTTATCCAATCCAGCAGCTTCACTTTTTCCTTCAGCAGCCATGCCCCCAGAAAGGCTACATAAACCGGGGCCGTATATTGTATCAGTATTGCGTTTGCAGCTGTTGTATTTTTAGTTGCAACAACAAAAAGCACTACCATCCCGGTATACGACAGTGCTGCTCCGATCTGTGCAATAGACCAGTTCAGTTTCGGTTTGCCTACCGCAATCAATATGATAATCGCCGATATTCCGCTTCTTATTCCGGCAATCGCCAGAGGATTCGAATTGATGGATTTGATCAGCAAACCGCCGATACTCCACATCATTGCTGCCAATACCAGAAAAAGTATTGCTTTGGGCCTATCTTTCAATACTGCCTTTCTACTCATGTCCGTCACCATTCCGTCATAATTGTGTTATTATCCAGTATACCAAATCGCTGCTGGATATGCTGAAAAATTTTGTACAAGGAATGCCCTTTGGGGTTAAAAAGTTCAGGACATATTGTTATTGATTAATACAATTGAATACGATATGATAAAACTATCATTCAAACATTTTACTGAACTCAGTTCTAAGGCAATACCGCACACAGCAACGGTTTTTGTTTCACAACTTCAGATAAAAACAGGAGTGATGACTTATGAAAAATGCTAAAAAGACCTTTGTTCTGGACACAAACGTTCTGCTTCATACTCCTTTCGCACTGTTCACCTTCGATGATAATACGATAGTCATACCCGAAGTCGTTCTGGAAGAATTGGATAAATTCAAAAAGGACAATTCCGAACTTGGCGCAAATGCCAGACAGGTAGCCAGAATCATAGACAGCTTAAGGGAAAAAGGCAGTTTAAACAAGGGAATCAGCCTGGATAACGGAGGTACGCTTCGCATAGAGATGAACTTCCAGGATGTGAAGCTGCCCGAAAGCTGGGTCGGCAGTATCAACGACAATAGAATTCTGAAGGTCTGTAAGGGACTTCATGAAAAAGGCGAAAATGTATTTCTGATTTCCAAGGACGTCTTTGCAAGAATCAAGGCTGATGTTCTTGGGATCACTGCACAGGATTTTTTCAACGAGCAGGCGCCAGTCTATGATGAGCAGTATAAAGGCCGGCTCAACGTATACACCTCTGAACAGAAGCTTGATGAATTCTACAGTAAATCGGTATTGCAGCCTGAGGATGTCTTCAATTTCAATCCTGTCCTTAATAAAAACATGCCTGTGGAACTTGTCGTGAACCAGTTTCTGGTTCTTCACGCCTGCACTAACGATAAACAAACTGCCCTGGCACGATTTGACGGTAAGGAAATTGTTCCGCTCAATTTTATGCAGGATCACCCGTTCGGGATAACGCCCAGGAATGCAGGCCAGAAGTTCTTCCAGGAAGCCTTGCTGATGGATGCCGTAAAGGCACCGCTCGTTATTGCAAAAGGGCCTGCTGGTACGGCAAAAACATTTTATTCGCTGGCTGTCGGACTTCATAAAATCGTCGGCGACCATAATTCCCCCTACAGGAAAATCCTTGTATGCCGGCCTAACGTGAAGCTGGACGAGGATATCGGTTTCCTGCCGGGCAACGAACAGGAGAAAATCGCACCATTCCTTCGCCCCGTCATAGACAACCTTGAGGTGCTGGTCGATGCGGATGAAGGCGAGAGATACGCCAGTGAGAAAGAACTGAAAGATAAAATAGACGAGTTGTTTGACAGGAAGATTATCAGCGCCGAGGCGATCGCCTTTATCAGAGGCCGCTCTATCGTCAAACAATGGGTAATCATCGATGAAGCACAAAATCTCACTCCAAAGCAGGTCAAAGGCATTATCACCCGTGCAGGCAAAGGGACGAAAATCATCCTGATCGGTGACCCCGAACAGATAGACCATCCGTTCCTCGACATCCGCACAAACGGCCTGAGCTTTGCATCGGAAAGAATGAAAGGCAGTCCGCTGTGTTTCCAGATCACATTGACCGACGAGGAGTGCGAACGTTCAGAACTGGCCTATGAAGCGGCAAGAAGGATGTAATCCGGGATCCGGTCCCATATGAACAAATTAAATGACTAAATTGGGGGAATTGGAGGCAAATTATAGAGAATACTATGTGAGTGTAAAAAAATGAAGAAAAAGACGATTTCAAAAAAATTTATTTATCTTCTTGTTTCAATTTTAGTAATTTCATCATTTTCAGCATGCATGGGCGGTAAGGAGTTAAAAGAATACAACAAACTGCTCAAAAGCTATGAAAAGGACAGGGATTATAAAAAAAGTACAACCGCGATAAAAAAAATTATCAACTCCAATAATGGCAAGCGCCTGGCTCATGTTTTCAACAATACAACCGGTTCGGCTTTTAATTGGATTATTTCCAATAAGGGAGACATAAAGGGAATCCCAATCCTCGCATACCATTGTGTAGATTCAAGCATATGGGGCGATAGGCCCATGTTCGTATCCCCGGATAATTTCGACAGGCAGATGAGATACCTGCGGGATCAGGGATATGAAACAATAACTTTCAGAGATCTGTCTCAGCTCCATTCAATAAAAAAACCGGTTTTAATTACTTTTGACGATGGCTATGAAAATAATTACACCAACGCATATCCGATATTGAAAAAGTATGAGTTCAAAGCAACTATATTCCTGGTGGCAGATTTTATAGACAAGCCGAAATTTCTGAAACTCGAGGAGATCAGGAAGATGCGGGATATCATAGACTTTCAGAGCCATACCATGACACATCGGCATCTCGCAGCCCTTGATCCTGCAAAAATCGAGTTTGAACTATCCGAATCAAAAAAGAGACTTGAATACCTCCTGGGTAAAAAAATCGACATCATAGCCTACCCCTATGGAAGTTATGACAGCAGTGTGCTGGACATCGCTAAAAAGTATTATGCCTATGGGGTGACAACTAATTATGGTAAATTTGTAGATGTACCAGCAAATGAATACACCATCAAAAGAATGTATGTCTTAAACCAGATGGATCTGGACAAATTTATCAAGTTATTTAATTAATAGCGTGAGACATTGAGAAGCATCACCTAAAATGTGAAATCATCTAAAGGGGAGATTGTTTGATTCCTCCGGTGTAATTTTGCCTTGGTCCCCGGAAGAATAGAATATCAGGGCAGTGTTATTCCACTGTCTTATCTTTTGTAATATAAAATTCCGTTTATTAAGCGGCCTTTCCCAGTTCTTTTGAATATACCGGTACTTTTTTGCTTCGCCTCTTCAGTTGCTTCCTGAATTCCAAAAGCAAAACGGCGCAAAATGCACTAAATAAAGAAAAAATGGCTGTCATCCAATCGGAAGAGCCACTTACCCCTTTATCCCCTACCCCAATCATTGCTGAAACAGTGAGCCAGATAAAGACCATAGATGTTATCGCCACAGCCACAGTTGTGAAATTAATCAAAAGCCTTAAAAGAAGTTTGTTTTTCAATAAACGACACCTCCTTACATATCTTCCAATATTATATCATATGATATTTTGGCTACAAGTAATATATCGTCAGATTTTGATAAATTTTAAGAATATTTAGGACTTAATTTTTTTGCAAATTAAACATACCAGTGCTAACATTAGTATTGGCATATCGGTTCAAAGGTAAAGGAGAGGGGCGATATCGAGCATGGTTGACCTTAAGATGTGGATTTCAAGCAGCAGGAATATCGTTTTCTTCGGCGGAGCAGGCGTTTCCACCGAAAGCAGTATCCCTGATTTCAGGAGCGAAGATGGCATTTACAATACAATCAGCAAATATGGGTATTCCCCGGAAGTTATCCTCAGCCATTCTTTTTTCATATCTCATATGGCGGAGTTCTACGACTATTACAAAAACAACCTTGTTTTTACAGGAGCAAAACCGAACAAAGCACATCTAGCCCTCGCAGCGCTTGAGAAGAAAGGTGTTCTGAAAGCGGTCGTCACACAGAATATCGATGGCCTTCATCAGGCGGCAGGCAGCGAAACCGTACTGGAGCTGCATGGTTCCGTCCACCGGAATTCCTGTATGAATTGCGGCCAAAAGTTCCCGCTGGATTTTGTTCTGAAATATGACGGGACGGTTCCGATGTGCAATAAATGCAGTCACCCCATCCGACCAGAGGTTACCTTGTACGAGGAATCCCTGGACATGGATGTGATGGAAAAAGCGATAAGTTATATCCGGAAAGCTGATGTTCTGATAGTTGGAGGGACTTCACTGGCAGTTTATCCGGCTGCCGGTCTGATCAATTACTACAGGGGTGACAAGCTTGTATTGATAAACAAGTCCCCGACGCCCTATGATTCCAAAGCTGCACTGGTAATAAACGATTCCATCGGCAAGGTGCTGGGAGAAGCCGTCACATAGAACCTGAAGCTGTCACCTTGAACTGTCAGGAAACGACATCTGTTTGAATGGCCTGCTGATTTCTGCACAAAAAGACAGGCCAGCTCCGGCTAGAAGGATAAATGCCGGCATGGCGGGGAAGTGGTATCTTGATTGGACCTCAAGAAAGGTATGCGCTATGAACAGACCTTGAAACAGCAGCAAAAAAATAACTATTTTATAGGATCTGTTTTCAATGCAGAATAAACAACCTATAATCGACATCAGCAATATAAAAACATAGAATATTTGTGATACTGCATTCAACAAGCGTGGACTATTGATCAAATATTGGCCGGCTGCATTTGTATATTCGGTTTTTCTCAAGCTCCAATAGACTCCGTAATCCTCACTTCCCCATTGTGTAATATATTTTCTTTCCATCAGCATGGTAAAACTCAACGGATGGGATAATATCCTGTTGATTGCTCTGATCGTTGCTTCCTTATGAATTTTTGCATAATTATAGATAAATTCAGTGATTATTTTTGTATCTTCCTTATTGTAGGTCCCATTTGAAACAAAGTTGGTACCAATCAGCAAATTGAACCCCGACGATGATTTATAGATGGGTACCCCGATCAGATTGCTCAAAGGAAGGGTCAATGCAAGAAAACTTATGATAAATAGGACACCGATCGCCAATGTAGTTCTGCATTTGAACAGGATGGACTTTAATCTATACTCGGTGGATGGTTTAAACAAGAATAAAACCATAATAAAAATCGGGACCAGTATAAGTGCGACAGGCCGGATAAATTGGGTGACAGCCAGGGATATCCCGGTACCGATGGAATAAACCGTAGATTCTCTGGCATCAATAGCCTCTATGGTTTTTATAAACAATTGTACACTAAGTAATAGAAACAGCAGAAAAATATGCTCGGATGCCAGAACCGAAGTAAGCATGATCTGCGCAGGCCATATCGAATACAGCAAACTTGTAATCCGTCCGATACGATCATTAAATGTCTTTCCTGCAATATGATAAATCTGCAATGATGTAACTACGGAGATCAATACATTGAATAACTTTGCATCAATTAAATAGGACCCGAATATTTTGTAAATAACCGAAAGTACCAGCGGAAACCCGAATTTAAAGGGAAAAACCGTATAAGTCGGGTTGTATACATTAAAAACACCTTTACTTGCATGTACCGCGTAATCATTAAACAGGATAAAATCAGAATCCGGCTTGGAATTCACCAGCAATATCCATAAGATTCTGGGCAGTATTGTTACAATAACCAGTATCAGCAGAAATTTTTTATTACTTATTTTTATCCGGCTGTTAATGCGAACTCCCCGAATCATGACAATGCTTAAAAAAGCAACCGCAGTTAGAACAAGGAATGAAGGTATATTTAGCGTCGAGGGGCTTTTTACAAATACGGATAAAATGAAAATATACCCTAAAAGTATTAGACCAATATAAACGAGTATCGAATAAATCTTATTTCCGGTCATAGTGCTTCCTTAAATACTATCCTTCCAGACTTTGCTTTATGATAACCATAAGTTTCTAGGTATATACATAATTTCAAAAATTATTCATTCCGATGATAGTGATAATAAAAAAGAATCCGGCGATCAGCCGGACTCCTACAATTAGCATCAGGTTTGTCCATCATTTTACTCTGGAGCACCTGGTTTGTACTTCATTTGGTCTCAAGCAGCAGGTCTGTCCTTCATATGATGCCCGCCATGCTTGAACCATTGGCCTTGAAGCCAGGGATAGCCGTTTCCGTCCCAATTCGTAATCATTTCATTGAATTCCCTGGTCATTGCATCCCCCTTTTCCCGGGTAATTCTGCCGTCCTTGACCCTGCTGTTGACGGATGTCTTGAACTCTTCCATTAATTTTGCTTTTTTCTGCGGCAAAGCCAGCTTGTTGAATTCGTTGATTTTGGCTATTGCTGCATCGATCCTGACTATCTTTTCAGCCGCTTCCTCTTTTGTGATCCTGCCTTCCTTAAGCATGGACTGCACCTTGGCTTTCCTGCATTCAAGTGCTTTTACAGGGTCCTTTTCAAAGTCGGCGCATTTTTTGTCTCCAATTACGGGATCTCTCTCAGTACCTTGTGCGAGGACTGTAAAAGCTGTTGTGCTTGTCAGGAAAGCTATCACTGTTACACATGCAAATAATTTTAAAATCTTCAAGTAAACCACCTCCTTTTCAAAGGTAGTTTGCCCGTAATTTGAATTTATTTTAGTTAAAGTATTGGAAACTCCATTTACAAATCCGTTTTTGTCAGTCTCTCCAATTTTTCACTTGAAAGCTGTATCTCCTTCGTAATATTAAACACACTTTCAATATTTTTGTCCTGATCCTCCACCGTTGCCAGCATTTCTTGAGTTGCAGCGGAATGCTCCTCGGAAATTCCTGCGACACTTTCCACTTCGAGCCTGATTTTCTCAAATAGTTTAATTACATTTCCAACCATGCCGGATTCATCCTCAATACATTTGTCAATCTCCGCGAACGAAGATTGTATCTCTGCAAAGCTGTCATTCACCTTGAGTGCTATTTCATTTCCGTTTTCAGCCGCAAGCTTTCCGTTGCTGACAACATCAAGGGCAATGCTGCTTTTATTTACAATATCAGCGATGATATCATTAATCAGCTTAACGGTATTGGTGCTTTCATCGGCTAATTTACGCACTTCTTCTGCAACAACAGCGAAACCCTTTCCATGCTCGCCTGCTCTAGCAGCCTCAATTGCGGCATTCAACGAAAGCATATTGGTCTGATCCGCGACTTGTTTGATACCGGTCAGGAATGTATTGATCCTCCCCATGCTCTTTTGCAGCTCGGCTACGGTATCGTAGGAACTATTCACTGCTTTGTTTATAATAACCATTTGCTTTTGCATATCGGCAATATTGCCGGTACCCTCTTCAACGACGTTGTTCGCTTTTTTCGAAACCTCGGACATTTGCATGGAGAGCCTGGATGTTTCATTGATCATGGTATCGGCATTGCCCACCATCCCGCTGATATCGCTCAGACTTTCCGCCTGGCTCGTTACGCCGTCTGCGACCTCGTGTTCCGTTAAAGTTATCTGCTCGCTGGATACCTTCAGTTGCTTTAATTTATCGTAGCATTCCGAAATTTCCCTGTTTAAAAGCGTGGTATTGTTTTCAATCGTGCCAACTGTATTTTTCAATTCATATAAAACTTCCGTTGCTTCTTTCTCTTTGCCTGCAGCATTTTTAATTAACTCGTTGCCCCACATGCTCAGGAAGAATAAGATCGCCAGAATACTATCAACATAAATTACCAGCGCCAGTATGGAGGCGATATTTTTATACTGGCCGATAAATAGGCTTTGCAGGGCAAAAATTGAAAAAACAGCCAATAGAATATTAATAAATATTCCAAAAGCTAAAATCAGATATTTATTGAAATACAACGAAATCATAGCAATTGAAAGAAAGATCAGATAGTGGTTCCCCAACGGGAAAGATGCATTTGTAAAGATCTGCATAGCTGCTACAGATACGGGAACAAGACTGTTGACAAATGCTTTTACAGTATCCGGTATGGGTGTGAAAAACATGCCGGTAAGAATGATACAGACAAAAATACTTTCATACAATACTTTCGATCCCTTATCCCAGCCAAGTGAGGTTAATGCCATTATAGCCAACGTAACTGCCACAATGTAAATTACAATCAAGTTCAATCTGTGAGCTGTCTTGTTATGGTAATTTTGTTGCATTCGGTAACCTCCTGTAATTTTTATTGAACATTTTCTCTATGAATTGGATATCGGAAATTTATATAAAAGCATAACCTTTAATTCCTTATAGATGTTTCTTTTTAATATGTTTCCCTTTTAATATGTTCCCAATAGGTTCCCAACCCGTTAACAACCCGTTCCCAATCCGTTAACAAAATAGAACGGAAGCTATAAGAAAATTAGCTTCCGTTATGGAGTCCATGCAGCTAGTCAGCTAAACTACATGCTCATGATAAAATTCAACATATTTCTTCAATTCACGTTTCAGAAGATTCGGTGTATCCAGACCGTAGGGACATTTGCTTTTACATTTTCCACATTCCAGGCAGCCATTAATAAGCTCCATTCTCTCTCTGAAGCTATCCTGCAGGAACTGCTTGTATGGTGCCCTTTTCAAAAGCAGTGATATTCGCGCCGCATCACGGATATGAATTCCCACAGGGCATGGCATGCAATACCCGCAGCCACGGCAGAACTCTCCGGACAGCTCCGTACGATATTTTTCAATTCTCTCCCACATGAGATCGTCAAGCATGGGAGGGGTTTTTTCAAATCCAAGAAATTCGTCCAGTTCATTCATTCTCTGAATGCCCCAGATAGGAACAACGTTATCATACTGCCGCAGAAATGCGAACGCAACCGCCGCCTCGGACAGCAGCCCTCCCGATAGCGCCTTCATCGCGATAAGCCCGATATCCCTCTCCCTGCAAATTTCTATCAGCTTAAGATCAAGCTCCGAGGAGAGGGCATTCAGCGGAAACTGAACTGTATCATAAAGGCTCGATTCCGCTGCTCCCACGGCTATATCAATGCTATGGTTCGTCATTCCGATAAAGTGTGTCTTGCCCTGCTTTCTAGCTTCCACAAGGCCTGAATAGAGGCTTTCCGGGTCGTCAGGATCCGGAAGATTTTCAGGATTGTGCAGTTGAAACAGGTCCACATAGTCTGTTTTTAAATTTTGAAGGCTTGTATCAAGACTATCCAGTAAGGTCCTTTTATCTTTAGCCATTCCCTTGGTTGCAATGATAATGTCCTTTCGCACTTCCGAGAGTGCACGGCCTAATTTCTCTTCGCTGTCACTGTAATACCGTGCTGTATCAAAAAAGTTCATGCCGTTATCATAAGCCTTTTTTAACAGGACTCCTGCTTCTTCAACGGAAATTCTCTGAATCGGCAATGCACCGAAACCGCTTTTGCTTACCATTAAATTTGTACGTCCAAGTTTGATTTTATCCATTGAAAGAACCTTTCTGCATCTGTCATATTGCCCTATGTGCACTATTAACATTGCATTCATACTGTTTGGACTGTTTATACAAATATACTGCTCCCGACTGTTTATACGAATATGCCGCTCCGATTGTCTGCACGAATATGCTGCTCCGATTGTCTGCACGAATATGCTGCTCCATCTTTCATACCGTACTGCAGTCTCCCCGGGTTCCAATACTTTATATTATTTCTGTAAATGCTTCATCAACATACCGAGCTGTTTTTCAACAAAGCCCGGCAGATACTCATGGCCAAAATAGCGGAAAACTGCAATATCCTTCGGACAAACCAAATGGTTATATGCGGCAAATACCGTCGATGGCGGCGTTATATCATCCACAAGCCCCGCGGCTGCAAGAACCGGGCATTTTATGTCTGGCGCGAGATTCATCACATCAAAATAGGAGAGTGTTTTTTTAGCCTGTTCCTCAATTTCAGGAGCCGTATTTCTGCGAAAATATTCGTTGATTTCGCCATATGGCATGCCCGGCGCTATATCGATTGCCCTGTTAAAATGTGAAAGATAAGGATACATGGAAACAGCAACTTTCGGTATGTCCGACAATGCGGCAGAAGCAAGCGTCAACGCACCGCCCTGGCTGCCTCCCATCACACCGATCCTGCCGGCGTCCACTTTGTCAATCGAAGCAAGTACTTCAAGCGCACGTACGCAATCCATATAAACAGCCCGGTAATAATACTGGTCCGGCGAAAGGATTCCCTTTGTCATCCAGCCGCTGTGGTTGCCATGTGAAGTGACCACATTGTCCGAGCTGTTACCCTGCTGTCCTCTGACAAGCATTTGCAGCACGGCATACCCATGGAGAGCCAGATTGACCGTATCACTGATGCAGCCGTCGGCAGCCCAGTTATATCCATGGAAAGCAACGATTCCGGGGTATTTGCCAGGCGCTTCCGGTACGGCAAACCACCCGTCGATATGCGCATCCATGAAACCTGAAAATGTGACCCTGTAAACCCTGACACCTCTTGCCGGATATTCATATGGCTGTAAATCATATTTCAATCCAACCTGTGCCAATTCCTTCAATGCCTTTTCCCAAAATTCCTTGAAATCCGGTTGTCTGGTAAGCTCCGGTTTATACTTTTTCAATTCTTCAAGACTCATGTCGTACGGTTGAAGCAAAACAACACCTCCCAAAAGCTATCTTATTTGTTATAGTGCATCAGTTCAAAGAAAATGTCTCGGTTGCAGAAATATTTTCTTATCCATGTATAAAATTTCCCAAGGGGATTCTATACTATCACTGCATTTCAATGAGGCTGGTAGCAAGCAGAGGTTGCCACTCCCCATGTATCCCGGGCGGCTGACATGTTAACCGCCTGAAAACCAAATCTGTACCCTCCACCCGGACTTTTTGCGAAAGTAAAAGAACCAAGAGGGGGAGGACATCTTTTGCCTCATTATATTAAGTCTAATTGTTATTGTCTGATGGCATCTCCGCATCTATCATCACCTCGGAATCAATAACAACTCCATCCGCAGACGGTGCTTCCAACTGAACAGGTGGCGCTGATGGAACTACCGGTGATGGCGGTACTGCCGACTGAGCAGCTTCCCGCTCCGATGGTATTGCCGGTGCTGCCGACTGAGCAGCTTCCCGTTCCGATGGTATTGCCGGTGCTGCCGACCGGGTAGCTGCCAGCTCCGATGGTATTGCCGGTGCTTCATGTGCTGTGGACATTGCCTGTACTACCGGCTCTTCCGGCAGTTCGGCAGCAGGAAATTCGGACTCCTGCACATCTTCCGGCTCATCAGGATCAAACCCGATCTCTTCCATGTCTTCTCCATCAGTTTCCATTTCTATCTCGTCGTTCTCCGACAACTCCGGAGGTGTCTCATCATTCCATGTATCACCGTTGAAATGCCTCATATCAAAAGTATTGCGATAAGTATCCGTATTCCTTGATCCCTTTAAATAACTAAAAGCAAAATAAATAACAGCAATAATAAGTAAAGACATAATTGAAATGCTCATAAAATCACCTCTCCTATTTATTCGACACAGGGATTTCTTTTCCTCTGCAAATCATACAAAAATATTTACCCCTTTGCAACGATTTGGTATACTCAACAAAGCAGTTCCAACATTCTGCAGTTAAAAGCATCAGGAGGATCCTATGAAATACGCAGGCATTATTTTTGATTTTAACGGGACACTACTGCTCGACACGCCAATGCATGAACATGTATGGCGCGACTATTCCACCCTGTTGAGAGGCTATCCGCTTTCCGGAGAGGAATTTCTCCATATGCATGGCAGACCCACCAGGTTTTTTCTGGAATACCTGCTTGGGCGGACTTTAGATCATTCAGAGATAGAATACCATAGTGAGGAAAAAGAGAAGATCTACAGAAAAATGTGCCTGGATCTGGGACCCAATCTGGATCTGACCACCGGGGCCGGGAGTTTGCTGGACTTTTTAACATCCCGCGGAATACCCCGTACCATCGCAACGGCGTCTACGAAAGCGAACGTTGATTTCTATTTCGAAAACTTTCATTTGAGTAAATGGTTCGAGTATGACAAAGTTGTATATGATGACGGAAGCTTCCCTGGAAAACCCGACCCGCAGATATATCTGAGAGCAGCGCGAAAGCTTGGCCTGCAGTCGCAGGATTGCATCGTTGCCGAAGATGCACTGTCAGGGATCGAGTCTGCTCACCGTGCAGATATCGGCTGTATTATAGCCATTGGTCCAAAAGAGGCGCATGCCACATTGAAGGCGTATTCCGGGGTCCAATACACCATCACGGACTTTACAGAATTTGATAGAAATTTATTCAAGTTGTAACATATTTTTAACATATTTCAGCTTATGAAAGTATATAATAATGACGATGATTTATATAAGACAAGCTGTTTAAATGACTACTCCAAAGATGAAACCGTTCTCTGTCAAGGCAGGTGGTATTATGGAAAGATTTAAGAATTACATCGGCATGTTCATCGAACTGATTTTGATGGGAATCATGTATTTGATAATCCTTCCCTTTAAAGTTCTGTACATTCTTGGCAACAGACTGGTATCCAGATAATGTCATTGAGGGATTTCCAAAAGATGCCTGAATCAAACAATTGATTGTTTCAATCTATTGTAGTATAATCGTATGTGCGCGTTTTCCCTTGAAAATCTCAGGAGGTTCGAGCTTGAATAGTGTATCGGAGCGCCGCCCTTTTCCAATGCATGAATGGTATATGGCACAAGCCCTAAAAGAAGCGGGAAAGGCAGGGAAAAAAGGTGAGACTCCCATAGGCGCGGTTGTGGTCAGGGACGGCAGGATTATCGCCAGGGGCCACAATGAAAAGGAGTTGAAAAACGACTCCACATTGCACGCAGAGATGACTGCGATCCGGAAAGCCAGCATTAAACTTGGATCGTGGCGGCTGAACGACTGTGACCTGTATGTAACGCTTGAACCCTGTACCATGTGCGCAGGAGCGATCATTCAGGCGAGGCTCAGGAATCTGTACATCGGCACTTCCGATTTAAAAGCCGGTGCTGCGGGTTCGGTGATCGACGTTTTTCGGGTGGAAGCCTTCAACCACAAGGTCGAAGTAAGCTGGGGCCTGCTGGAAGAGAAGTGTTCCGGAATCCTGAAGGAATTTTTTCAGGAGCTAAGGGAAAGAAAGGCCGCAAAGAAACAGACAAGATAACAAGCCCGAAGGACTGCAGGCAGAGTAACAGATAGCTGGACAAAAGCACTATCGCAGTAAGTAGAAGCAGAGTACCTGATAAATGAAAAAATTTTGTAAATGCTAACACTTTGCTCACAGTTTTCTAAAAACATTTTTCCGCTCCGGCGGTTAAATATATACGGAAGAGTATCGAAGTGGTTGTAACGGCCTTGACTCGAAATCAAGTTGTCACGCAAGTGGCACGAGGGTTCGAATCCCTCCTCTTCCGCCACAATTTGTCTGAAAAGCCTTGCGCTGCAAGGCTTTTCAGCATTTCTACACTAAAATCCCAATGCATCTCAGATGTTTTTTTACAACAAAAAGAGGCCTTTCTGCCCCTTACATCTGCATAACCTCGATTAATTTCTTTGTCCAAGCCATCTCATACAATGGCTTGCTTTATTATTAAAAAAAAAATTACACATTGACTTTAACTATATTAAATGTTATGTTCAATATTGTTAAAGGAGGTATACTTATGCTAATTGAAGTTTTGCCGGAGTGGATGGTAAATCTGGAAGATGAGGATGTTGTGTTTATAAAAAAATTCTTACAAGCATCCGGCTCATTGAAAGAAGTTGCAAAACAGTATGGGGTTACTTATCCAACAGTTCGATTACGTCTGGACAGGCTGATACAAAAAATCCAAATAAGTGAAGACACTAATAACGATACATATATAAAATTAATTAAAAGATTAGCTATAAATGAAAAAATCGATTTTGACACGGCAAAGATTTTAATGTCAGAATATAAAAAATCAAAACAGGAGGAACAATGATGACAAGGACTTTATTTTCCATAATAATATTTTTAATAGTAGTTATTGGTATAATTGCATTACAAATTTTTATGTCTAAAAAGCAAAGCAAGTGGTTAGGATTAATCTTACCAGTCATTACCGCATTGTTTTCTATTATGGTGGTCTTAGGACTTGTACCTTTCACCACACAATTTACTGTGCAAAGTGGAAAAACCATTTTCAATGCAGTTCAGATACCTAAAGTTTCTTTTCTATTAACTGCATTGTATGTCTTTGCCCTATGCAATATTCCGACAGCAATCTTATTTGGAATATATTATGCCTGCCGTGAAGAAATCAAAAAGAATAGAGAAATAGAAAAAATGAATGTTCAAGATTTAGAGTAGTAAGAGTATAAGCATAATGGGAAGAAAAATATTGGCATCTATATTCACCTAGCTTGCCGCAATTTGTCCGAAAAGCCTTGCTTCGCAAGGCTTTTCAGCATCTTTGCGTTAAAATCCCAATGCTCAGATGTTTTTCTACAGCAAAAAGAGGTCTTTCTGCCCCTTACATCTGCATAACCTCGATTAATTTCTTTGTCCCAACCAAACTTATTGCCCTTTTCACATTGTAGGCAAGGAAACTGAGCCCCAGCTCGGCTGTGACCTTTTCTTTCCCCCTGCATAACACAAGTGTGCTCCATGATACCACTTGACTGTACCAAAAGGGTGCTCCGGTAATTTAGTGGTGATTCAAATGGACAAAAAAAGCCTTGAAAAAGTATTTGCAAAAATTCATCTCGTTTTCCAACCTGCATAAACATAATGTTTTTGCGGTTTTTAACTTTTTATCAAATGGATTTTGGATTGTTTGGATATAATTAAAGGTATTGGTTATAAAAGTGGTATTGACACTTTTATTTAATTTGATACAATTAAATTGTACTCAATTTTTATTAACATTAAAAGGAGATCGCTTATGAGCATTTATGATATCAAAGTAAAAGATACCGATAAAAACGATATATCCCTTGCCGACTATAAAGGCAAGGTGCTTCTGATTGTGAACACTGCAACCGGATGCGGCTTCACTCCGCAGTATGCAGCCCTGGAGGAGCTGTACAAAAAATATAAGGATCAGGGTTTCGAGATTCTTGACTTCCCCTGCAACCAGTTTTTGGGACAGGCTCCGGGAACTGATGAAGAGATCGTCAACTTCTGTCAGCTCAATTATGGCACATCATTTAAAACATTTTCCAAAATTGATGTGAACGGAAAGAATGCCGATCCTCTATATGTTTATCTGAAGGAACAGTCCCCTGATGACATGGAAAATGCTGAAACGGGTTCCTTCAAAAAACTCCTGAACAGCTTGGCTCAGACGTTTCTTGGAAATGAAATCAAGTGGAATTTCACCAAATTTCTTGTAGATAGAAACGGCAATGTAGTGGCAAGATTCTCCCCTACAATCAAGCCAAAGGACATCGGACCAAATATAGAAAAGCTGTTACAGGAGATTTGACCATGAATTATGACGTACTGAAATTAAGCAACCAGCTTTGCTTTCCTTTGTATGCCTGCTCCCGGCAGATTATTAAACTGTATACCCCCGTTTTGGATCCCCTGGGACTCACCTACACGCAATACATTACAATGCTGGCGCTCTGGGAGAAATCCGACGAAACGGTAAAGACTCTTGGTGAACGCCTCTTCCTGGACTCCGGCACCCTGACTCCTCTGCTGAAAAAGCTGGAGGAGCAGGGATTGATTAAAAGGGAGCGCAGTCGGACCGATGAACGCAACGTATTAGTCCATCTGACTGAACAAGGACTTCTATTAAAAAATCGGGCATTGGAGGTTCCGGAAAAGGTCGCTTCCTGTCTTAGCCTGACACAGAAAGATGCTATTGAGCTGCACCGTATTCTTCATCTGATTTTATCTCCTGACATCACTTGATATTTGGATATATCACCTCCCAATATCATCTGCATCCGCCCCTGTGCCTCTTCCTCCGGGTAATACTGCGCCCATGCCGGCCTTGTCTTCAAATCCGGTCTATTCCACACTCTTCAGCGCTTCCACCATATTGATCGTTTTCACCTTTCCGGTCAGTACCCACTGGATCAGCAGAGAGAATGCCAGCGTCACAGCACAAGCGATTCCGATGCTCAAAATGGAAACATACGGCATGAACGCCATATCATCCGGCTCACTGACCTTCATTACCAGTACGGTAAGCCATTGACCCGGCACTATTCCCGCCGCAATTCCAATTATCGTAATGAGTACATTTTCGCGGACAATCAGGGACCTCGTTTCCTTCTGATGGAATCCCAACACCTTCAGTGTAGCAAATTCCCGGGTTCTTTCGATAAAATTGAGGATTTCCATGTTGTAAAGTACAACAAACGCAAGAGCCAACGCAAATACCGCCAATACCAGTGCAATACTGTTCATCCCACGAAGGCCGGCAATGTGATGTATGTTTCATAAGTTTTACAGGTAATAATTCCGTGGGCATTAAGTTCGTGAGATATGCGGCGTTTCGTGGGCTTTGTGACGTTTCGCGGACTCCTCGGTGTCTCGCGAGTTCTTCGGCGTTCAAGGATTCCTTGGATTCCGCTTCATTGTTCGTATCAATTTTTTCGTCTCCTCATCCACCCGATTGGATTCGATAATTTTTTGCAGCGCTTTGTTATAGGTGAAATCATCCAGGGTATTATTCTTCAGATACTGCATCGTCGGCTCCGGCAACACCGTATAGCAAATAGATAGCACCCAGGCCACGGCCATTTTAACGTAATATCCCTCATGCCTGATTTTATCCATAGCCTGAAGAACTCTGCCGAGATACTCCTCATCAAGATAATACATCAGGAGCATAATGGCGCCAAAGCGGATCTCATACTCTTTTCCGGAATCGAGATATGGCTGCAGGAACTCCCAGACATGCAGCCTGTGATCCTTCGCAAACTTCAGACCCGAGCAGAAACTGTCGCAGGCAGACCAGCTAGAAATTTTTGGTACATGCTCCGCAACATAACGCAGCCGCTCCTCCAATCCTGCATCCGCATAGCCGATCACCATCCCCTGCAGCAGAACCTCCTCAAAATAGTCGTTGTCTGCAGACGCCAGATAAGAACGCCAGTCGTTCCTGGCCAGCTTGCGGGCCAGCTTGCGCAAGAGTGGAAGGCGAACGCCGATGACATTGTTGATATTGGGAATCAAGCTGGAACTGAATTGCCGGTATTTTTCCTCTGACAGTTCAAATAGCTGTTCTCTGACCAATTTTTCCATTTTCAATCCTCTATTGTTTTCTCTTTCACAAAAATGTTCTATCCCTGTCACTGAAATATCCTCTTGCTTTTACTGAAATATCTTCTTGCTTTCATTGAAATATCCTCTTGCTATTTTACTTCATCCTGTCCCTGCAAAGCCGGCAAAATCCTGCTCATGGTTCCTCCCGGACAGATCGCCGGTCTTTTGTGCACCTACTCCCTGAATTCGCTGCGCAGCAGTTTGATTTCCGCTGCATACCCTTCCAGTTCGTTCGGAGTTTCCAGGAGGAATGGTAGATGGCGCAGCAACGGATGGTTGATGACATGGATTATCGTTGAAAGGCCCAGCACGCCCTCTCCGATTTTTTCATGGCGGTCTTTTCGGCTGCCGAAAGCATTCTTGCTGTCATTAAGATGAACCGCACGAAGCCTGTCCAATCCAACGACCTTGTCAAATTCGCTTAATACGCCGTCAAGATCATTCACAATATCGTACCCGGCATCATGCACATGGCAGGTGTCCAGGCATACTCCCAGCTTTTCGCTTAGTTCCACCCTGTCGATGATCTGCCGGAGCTGTTCAAATGTTCCACCGATCTCGCTGCCCTTTCCGGACATCGTTTCAAGCAGGACGTGCGTAGTATGCTCCGGTCTCAGTATTTCGTTCAGCAGGTCTGCTATCAGTTCGATGCCGGCCTCTATCCCCTGTCCGACATGACTGCCGGGGTGGAAATTATAATAACTGTTAGGCGTGTATTCCATCCGAAGCAGATCATCCGTCATCACCTCAAGAGCAAACTCCTTTACACGTGCATCAGCCGAGCACGGATTCAAGGTATAGGGCGCATGCGCCATGATGGGCATAAAATGATTCTCACAAGCCAGTTCCATAAACGAAGTCACATCTTCCAGGTTCATATCCTTGGCTTTGCCGCCCCTCGGATTGCGTGTGAAAAACTGAAAGGTGTCGGCTCCGATGCTCAGGGCCTCCCTTCCCATATGCATATAACCGCCTGAGGCGGACAAATGACAACCTATGTGAAGCATACCTGTATCTCCCTCCTGATGTTCGAAATTGGAATATGAAAATAAGATGATTTCCTGATCAGCTTGATCAAAATCCTGTAAGCCGATAAAAGAGAATCCATTTTTCATTCCTTGCCTTTATATTCCCTCTCAAGCTCCAGCAACTTTTGCTTGATGTCCAGCCCACCTGCGTAACCTACCAGTTTTCCATCTGCGCCGATTACCCTGTGGCAGGGAACAATCACAGCCAGCGGGTTCCTGTTATTCGCCATTCCAACTGCCCTGCAGGCCTTCGGCTGTCCGATGCTTCCGGCAATCTCCGCATAGCTTCTGGTCTCGCCATACGGTATAAGGGCGAGCGCTTCCCACACCTTCCGCTGAAACGGCGTTCCTTCAAGAGCCATCGGTATCTCAAACGTCCTGCGCTTTCCTGCGAGGTATTCCATAAGCTGCGCCGCGGTCTTTCTTATAAGAGCCGTCTCCTGAATGCAAGCTCCCTCAACCGCAATTAACATGTCCTTGGCAAAAAGCAAACCGGTCACAGCCTTCCCATTGTCCAGGATGCCAATTCTTCCAATCCTTGTTTCATAGTAAAACAGGTTTTTCATCCCTTATCACCACTGTCATCACAATTTTTTGTTATTCTAATTATATACCATAAAATTATCTTCTCAAACCACAGGCGTTGTCCAAATAGCAGATCAAAACCAATATTCCTTCCTTAATGCATCGGTTCAAAGGAAAGGGTTCGATCGCAGAAACATTTTCTTACCGTTGCTGTGCTAAGCGATCGGGAGAGTTGCCCCCTGCCTGAAAATTAAATCGACACCCGCCACTTATAAGGCATTGGACATTTTTGACCTTGTTGTACATTTATTACACCGCTTAACATACCGTTCTGAAATTTCACGAGAAATTGCTTGAAATTTAAGGAAAGATCTATTGACACTCCCTGTTATTTCAACTAACATATACTTAGTAATACAAAATGCTTTGTAAAGGAGCACGCTTTCTTGAACGAAGTGGGAAAACAACTTAAAAAGGGTGTCATAGAGATCCTGATTCTCGAGCTGCTGAGCAGTGAAAAAATGTACGGCTACCAGTTGATCCAGGAGCTTGATAACAGAAGCAGCGGAGTATTCAAAATGAAGGAAGGAACTCTCTATCCCGTCCTGTACAGGCTCGAGGACAGCAGGTACATAGAAAGCTGCTGGGAGCAGGACAGTGAGAAGAGAAGCGTTCCACGCAAATATTACAGGATTACGTCGATTGGGCTTACCGCTCTGGATGGTATGAAACATGAGCTTGATACGCTGTTCATTGCCATCAAATCAGTTTTACACTAGATACGGCATAAGAAGAGCATCCCCTTATATCTGCGAATCATACCGCAAATCTAACCCCAAAATACGAATTTGAGAGGAAGGAACTGTTGAAATGAGTCAAATAGACAATTATGTAAATGAAGTCCTAACCTATATAGATGCAGATAAAAAAATGAAAATGCGCATTAAAGCCGACCTGACTTTGCAGCTAAGTCATGCTGCGGAGTCTGAAAGCATCGAAGATGTCCTGAAGAAAATGGGAGATCCCAGGAATGTAGCTCTGGAATTTATGGAATCCATTTATGAAGGGAAAGATGAATATCAGAATGCTTTTGCATCCGGCCGGTCCTATGGAAGATATTTTTCAAGGAGAATCTATGAATACAAGTCAAAAGCCACTCTCCTTGGCATACCTCTGGTGCATGTAAAATTGAGCCGGTACGGGAAGCCCGCTGTTGCCAAAGGCATTATCTCTATTGGGACAATCTCCATAGGCGTTCTCTCAATAGGAGCCATCCCAATCGGGTTCATCAGCATTGGCGGCATAGCTCTCGGAGTATTTTCCATCGGGGGACTTGCACTGGGATTGCTGCTCGCCATCGGTGGCTTAGCTGCAGGAGCCTTCGCTTTGGGCGGTCTGGCAGTCGGACTTGGTGCGGTTGGAGGATGTGCCTTAGGTGAAATCGCCGTTGGCGGATATGCAAAAGGAACCGTTGCCATAGGCGCCGAGGCAGTCGGCAAATATACTCTGGTCACACATCATACAGGCCCCGAGACAAGGGCCGCAGTGGAAAACCTTATAAGATCCGCATTTCCCGGTTTACCGGATTGGATCGTGAACTTTTTTTCAAAAATTAATATAAGCTCCATGAATTCCAGTAAGTTATCCTCTTAATTGGATCTCTCAAATTATTCTTGATAATTGGCATGGATTGGTGTACTATTCTTTATTAATATAGAAATGATTTAAGAGGTGTTATTGATGAGCGAATGGAAAATAGAGACCAAATGCCTGCAGGAAGGCTATAAGCCCGGCAATGGCGAACCGCGCGTACTGCCGATCTATCAGAGTACTACCTACAAATACGATTCTACCGAACATGTAGCCAGGCTGTTCGACCATCCTGAAGAAGGGCATATATATTCCAGAATCAGCAATCCCACCAACGTATGCCTTGAAGACAAGATTGCCGCTTTAGAGGGCGGAGTCGGCGCTCTATCAACCGCATCCGGCCAGTCGGCAACCTTGATCGCCTTTATGAATATCTGCGAGTGCGGCGATCATATCGTTTCCACCAGTGCTGTTTATGGCGGAACGCACAACCTGCTGCATGTCACCCTGAAGAAGATGGGCATTGAAGTCACCTCTATTGATCAGGATGCCTCCGAAGAAGAGATTCAGAAAGCTTTCAGGCCAAACACCAAAGTTCTTTTCGGAGAAACTATTGCAAACCCGAAAATCAGTATTCTTGATCTGGAGAAATTCGCACGGATTGCACATAGAAACGGTGTTCCACTGATTGTTGACAACACCTTTGCGACGCCAATCCTGCTCAAACCTTTTGATTTTGGCGCGGATATCATCACCCATTCCACCACCAAATACATGGACGGCCATGCTGTGAGCGTCGGCGGGGTCGTCGTCGATTCCGGCAATTTTGACTGGACCAACGGAAAATTTCCGATCCTGACCGAGCCGGATCCGTCCTACCATGGCGTATCCTACACCGGCTCCTTCGCAAACAAGGCTTATATTATGAAAGCCCGTTTCCAGTATATGCGGGACCTCGGCAACTGCATGAGCCCGATGAACGCGTTCCTGACGAACCTGGGCATAGAGACGCTGCACCTGAGGATGGAACGGCATTGTTCCAATGCAGAGAAGGTGGCCGAATACCTCTCTCAGAGTAATAAAATCATCTCTGTCAGTTACCCGGCGCTAAAGAGCGACAAATATCATGAACTCGCCAACAAATACCTGCCCAAAGGCTGCTCCGGTGTCATCTCATTCCGGATCAAAGGCGGCCGGGAAGCAGCGGTCAAATTCATGGACCGCCTGAAACTCGCGGCAATCGTCGTTCATGTGTCGGATGCAAGAACCGCAGTACTCCACCCCGCCAGTTCTACGCACAGGCAGATGTCGGACGAGCAATTGCTTGCAGCGGGCATTGAGGCAGACATGATCCGTTTCTCTGTGGGTATAGAAAATGTCGACGATATCGTCGAAGACATCCGACAGGCATTGGGAGACTGAGAGGACATCCATCGGATGCCGGAAAACTGAGAGGCCAATCACCGGATGCCGAAGATTGAAAATTCACCCGTCAGGCCCCTGAAAGACTGAGAATGCATTCATCGGATGCAAGGAGTCTGAGAAGCCAATCACCGGATACCGCAAGACTGAAAATTCACCCGGCAGGCTCCTGAAAGACTGAGAATACATTCGTCGAATGCAAGGAGTCTGAGAGGCCAATCACCCGGATGCCGCAAGACTGAAAATTCAACCGTCAGGCTCCTGAAAGACTGAGAGGCCATCAGCCGGTTGCAGGAAACTCAGAAGCGCCATCTTCCAGTAATTGGTAAATTACAGGCTCTGTTCGAAAAAACCTAAGTACTTGATAAATAAAGCACTTCTCCACCAATTCGGAGCAAGCGCTTTTATTTTATCCGTCGATTCTGTCTGCCAGTCATTTAGCACATGAAAAGCAATAAGAATCGTGAATTTACATTTTATGAACGATGTATTACAATAAACAGATAAATAAAAGAACTGCTTGCCGCCATTGCCGATGCAAGCCATGCTAGCCGGAGGGACTGCCGTTGTCTACTTTCATCTATATTATCACAAACATTATCCTGCCGATTTTCGTATTGGTTGCCGCAGGCTTCATCGCACAGAAAAAATTCAGAATGGACACCCGGACCTTTACCCGCTTGAACATTTACCTGTTCATCCCCGCCGTCCTGTTCATGAAAATATATGAGGCAAAAGTATCCATGGCCTTTGTCGGGACCGTCGTGCTCTATATCATGGCCATACAAGCCTTTATGCTGCTGCTCGGGGAAATCCTGTCGAGAATCTTTAGATACCCGAGAGGGATAAAGAAAGCTTTCTGTAACACCCTTTTGTTCTTCAACAGCGGAAATTACGGGCTGCCCCTCGTAGACCTCGTATTCAAGGGGAGCACGATTGCCGTCACCTCACAGATTTTCATCATGCTGACCCAGAATATCACAACAAATACGTTTGGCGTATTTCAGGCAAGCACAGGTAAATCCTCCTATAAGCAAGCCTTGAAAAATGTCCTCATCATGCCCGCGCTTTACATTCTGGCTATTGTCGCCATCGTAAAAGTAACCGGTGTCACTGTGCCCGAGCCGGTCCTCACCCCGATCAGATACCTGTCCGAAGGCTTCATTGCCGTTGCGCTGCTGACACTGGGTGTACAGCTTGCCGAGGTTAAAGCCAAATTCGATATCAAGTCGGTTTTACTCTCTTCCAGCATTCGATTGGTTCTCTCTCCCCTATTGGGTTTCCTGTTGATCCTTCTGCTCGGAGTACAGGGTGAGCTTGCAAAGGCAATGATTATAGGCGTTGCGACACCTACAGCAGTAAATACGGCGATCCTGGCCCGTGAATTCGACAACGAACCGGAGTACGCGGCACAGAATGTATTCGTCTCCACACTGCTGAGCCCGATTACACTCTCGATCCTGATCTTTCTATTAAACCGATATCTTTAAGATCACAGAACGGCTTCCAGCGCTTTGATTGCCACTTCCAGATGCCTGCTATCAGGCTCTTTTGTCGTCAGAACCCGCTGAAGAAACATCCCGGGCTTCAACAGGAACTGCAAAACGGACTTTTGAAAAATCCTGAATAGTTCAACAGCAATGCCAAGCAGTAATAGACTGCAAAGCAAATCAATCAGCCCGCCCGTTGCCAAGTGCAGGAAAAATTGCTCCTCTGAGGCAATATAGTAGAGGATACTCAATGGAACAAGCACAAAAATGATATTCGTGCCGCATCGGGGATGTGTCCTTGGAAACTCTTGCGCTGTATCGGCATCGAAGGTCAAATGCACAATTTCACTCTCGTACATGTTAATGCATTTGTGCTCGGCACCGTGATATTTCAGAACCTCTGCTATTCCTTTATGAAAATACAGGATAAGTACTGCAAGAGACATTAGTGCCGGGGAAGAATCCGAAATAAGCAGAACGGAGAAGCCACCTAAAAATACTGCAATTGAAATCACTCTTTTTGCGGTCCACCCTCTATGAAAATCAAATAATTCAGCTGCACCTGCAAGAATTGAAGAAATAGTTATGCTCAGCATCAACAATATTCTGATTAATTCCCTGAGTACCGGTATTTTGGAAAACCGCCTCTCAATACCGGCTTTATATATTTGGAGGGCTTTCTCGGCAAAAGGCAGGGTTTTTACAAATACAGTTCCGTCAAAACTACGAACTGCTCTTGCCACCTTGCCTTTGGCTATATTAATCATGACTATTCCGTTAATGGATGCACTCCCGCCGATTTGATACTTGGCACTCATTGGAACCTCCGAATGAATCCAATTATATCACAACCCTCTTCCCGGAGCATGCCATGGATTTAACCACAGAATTGCTGGTTTGTTGATAAACACCTGTGGATTATGTGCAAAACCCTGTGTATAAGCCAATAATCAGTCCATCTGCATGTGGATAATCAAATGCTACAAATTCTCCTTGATTTTCCCGATCATGGCAGAATACTCATCCTCGGACAGATACACCTGCGCCGGATTCATCACAAAAGTGGAGCCCCAGTTTTCCTTGTCCTTGTATTTCGGGACAACATGCATGTGCAAATGCGGCATCGTGTCGCCAAACGCTCCATAATTTAGCTTATCCGGGCTGAATGCCCTGGTGACTGCCTGAGCCGCTCTCGACACATCCGCTATGAACGCAGAAAGTTCCTCCTTGCTCAGATCGAACAGTTCCTTTCTGTGTCCGTCAAATACTACATTGCACCTGCCCCTGTATGTTTGTTCCCTGAACAGATATACCGTGGAAACCTGGAGTTTGCAGATCTCAATCATCAGCTCTTCGCGGCGTCCATCTTCATTGCAATAAACACAGTCCTTGTTCGCGTCCATGGTTATTACTCCTTTTAAGATATTATAACGCTTCGGTTCAAAATAGATTTTTTTAGATTGTAGAAAAATTTTATTACTTGGGTGCAAATTTTGCTCAGGAAATTTTTCACCAGCTACGTTTCAACGAGGCTGGTCGCAAGCTTTGCTTGCTCTGCTTACCCTGCTTGCCCATGCATCCGGAAGGAAGACATGCTCGCCGCCTGAAAACCAAATCGTTACCCGTCACCCAGGCTTTTTGCGAAAGCAAAAAGCCAAGAGGCGGGGGACATCTTTCGTCTCGTTATATTGTCCGATTATGCTGTTGTGTAAAACACTCGAACCAGTTGAGACTTTCAGGGTGAAAGCTTTGTGATCATGCCGCTGCCGCCGCAGGTGGAACAAAGACGCCCGCCCGCACCTCCGCAGGCCATGCAGGGATCGACAATCAGACCATATTGGCCATATTGATAGCCCATATGCTGACTATATCCAACTCCATGACAGACACTGCAGGTAATTTTTCCAGTCCCTCCGCATGTCGGGCAGGGAATATTCTGAAGCGTCGGCAATTTGACAGTACTGCCTGAACCTGAACTTCCGCTTGAAACCGAACTTCCGCCGGAACCAGTGCCTGCAGTACTCTTGTCGGTCGTTGTTTTTGGATGCAGCTGCGCATAAATCTCACTGTCGGTCGGACGATCGGTATCATTTATATATTTCTCGGCAAAATAGCCTTCCACATTTACATTATTATATGAATTGGATGCTGCTATCTTGACATAACCGATGACAATCCCTTTTTCCCGGTCAAGGGTATCAAGCCGGAGTGTTACTTCCTTGAAATAGTTTACCTCCTCTTTGTCGTATGAAGACCAACTGCCGCTTATCCCCATATTGGTGGGAGCAATATATATGTTGAACGCACCGCTGGTTGTAATGTCGACCACCTTGGAATCCTCAACTATGAAGCCCAAGACTCCGAAATCCTGTTTGGTATAGGTCACTCCGGGTTTTGCATTTTCTTCGATTGTTATCGTGATATATGGAACCCTCGCCCCATAGTTAAATGGATCATAATGATCCGGATCCAGTGTAATCTCAATCTTTTGAGTTTCATCGCCGGTCAGGAAATCATCGGATATTCCTTTTGCCAGTGAGGGCCACAACTTTTTTGTGCTATTGATGGTTCCATCCATAGAATACATCTTTGCCGACCACATGCCGTCCGGGCTTTTGTAGACGGGCACGGGGTCATACACCTGCTTGCTGTCCTCATACAGAACCTTTTTAATATCCGGCAGAGTTTTCACCGCGCTGTATTTACTGTAACAAAGGATGTCCGAAAATTTCAGATTTCCATAAAGAGTCCCCGTGGATGCAAACGCTTTCATGCTGCATATCGTAGCAACGCTGGACGCTTCACACAAATTCGACTTCGCTGTTTTGTCATAGTATGCGTTGTTGAGCGCGTTCTTTGAAGTCTTCACGTTTTTCGGCTGATAATATGTATAGGCCTTGCTGTCCAATTTGTAGAGGTTGTACGTGGTGGTGTTCTTTCGAATACTGAACGTCTTTGTGGAATTGCCGGATGTATAATCAAACCCCGCCGCATCGCAGAATTCGGTAGCCTTGAGCATTGCCGCGCCGTTCGGGGATACGCAGATCATATCCTTATAGGCAGTCCACTGTCCCTTTTGAGTCTCTATCATTACCAGATAGCTCTTATTTGCCGCATTCGCCGCTCCACCCGGAATCAGCACTGTTGATAAAATGATTATCACCGCTATAAGCCTGCTGAAAATTTTTCTTTGTCTACTCATCTGATTCCTCCATGCAATATATGTTCTTATTTCCATAAAATAATTATACTCCTCCATTTCTTTATTACAAGTACCGCCCGGCGTCTGGATTAAAGAACAAGGGAAAATGTGGCATCGTGATTTTGCCGTACATTCGCCGGTATTCCATTGACAACGACAACGTTCTATTGTAAAATGATTAGGCGGCGCAGGAAGTGCCATGTATTTTCATGACCCGGTCATACGGAGAGATGGCTGAGCTGGTCTAAGGCGCACGACTGGAAATCGTGTGAACGTTAACCCGTTCCAAGAGTTCGAATCTCTTTCTCTCCGCCACAATTTGTCTGAAAAGCCTTGCGCAGCAAGGCTTTTCAGCATTTCTACACTAAAATCCTAAAATGTACCCTAGAAAAAGGACAGCAGGGGTTTTCAAAACCCTTCATTTTGGACAGGTGAATCTTTGAAACCCTTAAACTCGGACAATAGTGATTTTTGACTCCAGTTCAGATAGGTATTACAATAAAACTGAACCTGCTGGGATAACTCTCCGCAGGAATCCTTCTATGGACACATGAAAGATGAAATTGACATTCCCATACCATAATACTGGGAGCCTTGACCTGAAAACATAAATACAATGGACTTCTTCATTCATGAACCTCATATAAACAAATTCTTATTGCATTACTCCTGAAAATATCATATAAAGTATCTCAACTTCCTCTTCCGCATCCGGAAGTTGATGAAATATTCTTTATTATCGATATTAAAGTATATATTATCTTTTAAAAGTTGTTGCAGCTTCTGTCCAGGCGGCAAGCCGTAAGAATGGCTTGGATAAACTTTTACATGCGTGGGTATGATGGATTTGATCCTTTGTATGCTTTCGAACATTTGCTCCGGTAATCCACCCTTTGTATCACATAGACCACAACCTTCAATAAATATCGTGTCTCCCGTAAATAACTCATCTGGCAGAAAGTAGCACATCCCTCCGGCAGTATGTCCAGGGGTGTGTATACATAAAAATTTTGCTGCGCCAATGTTGATCCAGTCCATGTCATACAGTTCAACTAGATTGTTGCACCTATACCGGTAATAATCAATCTCAATTTTCGACATGTATACCTGAGGCCTGTACATATCCAGCAAAGGCTCCACCAGGTTAACATGGTCATAGTGGGAGTGTGTCAAGAATATGGCTTTGAGCTGTACATTTAACTGATTGAGCTTGTCTATGATTTTGTCCAATTCCCATGAAGGATCCACTATTACAGCTTCTCTTGTTTTCTTATCAAAAATAATATAACAATAATTATAAAAACCTAAAGAGAAGGTTCTTACTTGACTTACTTCATAGCCTTTTTCCATACCATAAAATACCATCCGTATCCAATTGCTTAATACTTCGCTAAAATCCACTCTGGTTTCACTGGTCGACTTTACAGCAGCCTAGGCCTTATAGGATTTCTGCTGCAAATCGATAGAAGCTTATACTGTACCTTTTATCAAGACCTAGGCGTCATCGTTAATTCCTGTCCAGGACTACTACTTTCCGAACATCGTCATAATCCTGTCTTTTACTTCACTCCTGTGAAAAGTCTGTTCATGCATTGCAACTTCTTTCACAATAATCTTCGGGCTGTTCCCTTAGCGGAGCAACTAAATGATCCTTTAGTGTTATCAATGCTTCCCTGGGCTTTTCCGCTATTTCCGTACTAATTCAATTGCATAATCCAATACTTCATTACGTGGAAGTACCGGAAAAGGAATACCTCTTTTTTCAAGCTCTGCTCACGGAAATTGCATGCTCTGAACATAAATTCTTCGGCCAGGCTGATTCTGATTTTGCGGTAATATCTATGTGGCACCCATACCGGAAGTAAATCCGTATTTCATAAAATTTGTAGTATAAATACTTTCTTTGCTTAAAATAGCAAAATCAGCAAACAGCCCCATGGCAAAGCCCCCTCCGATACCATGTCCCTGCATTGCAGCGATAACAGGAATCTTGCAATTTAATGCAAGGCTATATATGTTACGGTCTCCGCCGTCATTGAAATTTGCCTTCCCTTCCTGGATTTCCAATAAGCCCTCCTGCGTTCCCCCCGAAGCAAAATAGTTATCATACCCAGTCAGTATAACTACTTTATATTCCGAGTTTCTCTCAATGCTTTCAAAGGCATTTATAAGGCTTTCCATCAATTCCTTCGAAAATGTGTTTTTATTAACATGGTCCTGCATTTTCACCAGCACAATTTCAGGTTCTATCTTACACATATCAACAACAGAATGTGTCATTCCCCCACTCCTTTTAATGCAACTAGCAGTAATTATCAGCAAATTTCTTTAGCACATAAATATGAAAAA
The DNA here is from genome assembly GCA_023399355.1 of Bacillota bacterium. GTDB lineage: Bacteria > Bacillota > Clostridia > Acetivibrionales > DTU013 > UBA1305. The sequence continues at coordinate 68,402 of JAEWQC010000088.1, forward strand.
TAGGGTTGACCTGCTCAATCGTCCCATGCAAGCAGGCCATTCTCCACATATCTGGAAATCGCTCTGAGGTTTACCGGATCGGAAAACATCTTTTTATTCGCTCCATACAAAAAAACTGGGGTGAACCTTCAAGCACAATAACAGTAATATCCTTCTCATGCTCTTCAAGTACCTGCAAACATTCCTTTATCATTTGCTCGTTTATGGTATTCTGATAATCTGGACGGTTAAACTTGATAAAACTTTACAGATCCATGAAAACGAACTTCGATTGTTCCATAACTCATGACATCCACCTGTATTCACGGTGAAATTCACGAATGCCATCCAGAACAATCCTCTGCTTTCCGTTAAATGACTCCATTATTCCCGGAGTCTTGTTAAACTCAAGCTTAACATTCCTGGTCCCGAACTTTACTGCACTACTGTTCAGCAACAATTCCTCATATTCATCCATTGATAATCTGTAGCGCTCATCTAACTGACGCCCAATTCCAAATTCATGTTGTTTTTTTTGTCCATTTCTGGTAACAACACCACTAAAAAATTCAGAACAGCAGCCTGAACCGTAAGAAAAACAGCCAATACGCTTGGGAGAATCGAAATTGCCATTGTCAATGGTGCTGGCAAGGGATAACAGGGCTGTGGCTCCCATTATATTACCTACCCGCTGGCAGTAAGTCATACCGGGCACTACCCTCTTTTCAAAATCAGCCTCTATTTCAGCCGGCTTAGCCTGGGCCATCTTTCGCATCATGGTCCTGTGAGCCCCTTTTACCATGCCTCCGAACGGAGTATGGAAGGAAAGATACTGAAATGTTTCCCGGTAGTCTACTCCATCAACTCTTTTTTTATACTCAAGAAAAGATTGCTCACAACAGTCAAGATACGAAAGCAGGGACAAATCCGCATCTCCAACCTCACTTTCAGGAACAGGCCTGCATGTGTCACATACTTCATAACCATAGTACCCATTAGCGCCAATATCCATCTTGAACACTTCAGGATTGTCGCTTACCAGCAGTGCAACGGCACCTGCACCCGAACTGGGCTCAGCATAATCTCCGCCCATGGTTAATGCTCCTCCCCTTTCTGCTGCCATAAACCTGGAAATATCTGTGGCGATTACCAGCGCTTTTGCGCACGGCGAAGTCTGTGATAGAATAAAATTTACAGCTGTCTGCAGCCCGGCAACCCCAGAATAGCAGGCGTTTTTCACCTCAAACAGACGGCAGTTCCTGCTTAACCCCAGGTAATGATGTATATAGGTGCTTATTGATTTCCCAAAATCTATTCCCGATTCAGTACAAGTAATAAGCATTTCAATTCTGTTTTTCTCTTCGTCGGTTAATGAATCTATTATTGGTTTTGCTGCATTAGTCCCAAATGTGACAGGGTCTTCATAAGGTAAAGCTATCGCCTTTTCCTTCATTAACAGGTTTTCAAACCTGGTTGTATCCAACTTCCTGTAATGAGCGAGCTCCATAACATCCAGATACACAGTTCCCCCAAAAACATTCATAGCTTCAATCCCTGCAGAAATCATGATATCCCTCCACATTTTATTTTCCATCTGTGATATGACATATGGCATGTATCATCCAACGTTTTTGTCTTCAATGTATTCCAATATTCCCTTGATTGTGGGATTCTTAAATATTGCGTTCAAGGGAATTTCAATGTTGTATTCATTGAGTATTCTCGATACAAGTTTTATTATTTTTAAAGAATTTACACCTATCCTATAGAAATTATCGCTAATGCTTATGTTGTCATTCTTGAAAACTTCCCTGCATAATCTCAGCACTTTGTCCCCCAAAGCTCTTTCATTGGTGTCGCTCTCTGGAAGAGATATGCCCTTAGCCGCATCTCTACCACTTAAAGCCTCCAACAGCTTACTTCCGTTGTAACATTTTATAGGCAGCAGGTAATTCTTGTGCAATTGATGGTCATCTTTTTCTGTTTTTATACCCCAGTCTTTTTGAACGATATGTTGCTTTTTCCCATTACATTTGTAAAAGATATTAAAACTCATTTCCTCAGTCTGCACAAGAAAATCAGATCCGTTCAGACTTCCGAATTCAAGCTCTTGAGCCATCCTATTAGGAATGTTTTTCTCTTCAAGCACTGCTGCAAACGCCTGGGCATTCTCCAGTTCATGACACAGATGGAGAATACACGAAGCCGACTCCCTGTTACTTTCCGGCTTTTTACCATTATCAGCAGAGTGCATCAAATCTATTGTACTCCCTCCTGTTTTTTTCATGGTAATAATTGAAATATTTGCTTTTTCATCTTTACTGCTTTGTTCATGGGAATGGCCGGTTGCCTTAAAATATCCCACAGCTTTATCCATATCCGTTGTGAGTATTCTTATAACGTTTTTAAAACTTTCAAAACTGTTTGATTCTGAAGTGTTTACTAAAGTCTCATCCTCAATAAGTTCTACAAGACCTATGGATTTAATCAATATGAACATTACTTTTTTATAATCAAAAAGAATAGCCGGCTTTGGTGGGCTTATCACTTCAAATCTTACGTCTTCATTTTTCAGATGCCTGGTAAACGCAATAAAGTCTTTTACCCTGTGGCAAATATGGTACGGCACATTGTCCGTCTCCTCTAAATAGCTGTTTACAGGAGACTTCTTACTTGCAGGAGCAACCAGTTCTACAGGAAGGTGTCCTTCTTTCGAACACATAGTCAGATAAACATCCTGCAAAGGGTCCAAAACAGGAGTACCGCATATGTAGCCAAGTTTGCCATAGTATTTCATGGCTGCTTGTATATCCGCCACTGCAACCCCTACATGATCAAAGGTATTCAGGTTTTCTGCCGCTGTATCCGAAAGAATACTTTCTTTTTGTTTTTCTAAGGAAGCGTTGATAATATCTTGCTTAATATCCTTTACGTCAAGCGTATATGCCGAATAACCGTTTCCTTCTCCCGTTTGCTGCCACTTTGTCCTTTTCAGGAATTCTTTGAAAGGTTCATTTTTTTCAGTAGGATAAAAATAGGCTTCAATAACTTCTATATTCTTTTTAATGCATTCTTTCTTCAAATATACCAAAACCTGGTCTTCGACACCCCGTCCCAACACTCTGCAGCTTAGCAAAAAGGTATCCATGAACAACTTGCCTTCCTTGACTTCAGTTATCAGAACTCCAACGATCCCGTATGAGCCGAATTTATCAGTTACATCAACGAGAAAGCAGTCTACTTCCGGGTCATCCATCAACGCTTTGATCATTTCCTCTGTTCTTCTTATTGTACTCAAATTAAACTGATTCGTACGCTGGGTTAGTTGGGCAGCTCTGCTTAACTCAAGCCCTTCTGCCCGGTATATGTTAACAGAAAGCTCAAGGCTTTTTATAAACTCCTCGAGGGTCATTTCCTGTGTCCTTGACTGCTGCCTCGCTTTTTCACTCAAATACATGCTTGTCCTGTTTTTATCCTCTTCCGATATGTCTGTACAATCCAAAGCCCAAACATGTGAAAGATATTTTACCGCCGATTCTGACTCAAGAGGCAGGTTAAGTGTCAATACCTGCGGACAGTTTGCTATCATTTCAGCGCATTCCAAAGGACTGTCATCAATAAAGATAAAGCTTTCCAGTCCAAGGTTCAACTCTTTTGAAATCTGTCGGATATTTTCATATTTATGATCCCAGTTTATCCTCCAGCTAACGAAGTGTTCCTTCTTTAAAACCATTTCAGAGTTTCTTTCTAGTACATTCATAATATCAGTTTCATTATTTCTGCTGCATATCGCCAGAAGCATGCCCTTTTTACAGCAGTCATACATCAGTTCCTGAATTTTTCTGCGCCCTTCGTCTATAAGTATTCCTTCCTGTCCATCCTCACCGTAAATACCGTTCCATAAGGTGTTGTCACAGTCCAGAACTATAACCTTAAAAACTTGTCTTTTGTAAGAACATATTTTTCTTGCAATGTATGTGCCCATAGCAGCATAATACTCATCACTGTATGGCATGTGGGCTATTCTATCCGTCATTGGGTTATGCACATTCTCAACATCATATAGGTGATCCAACTCACGCATATCAATTACTTCAATTTCTTCTATCTCACCCAATATGTCAATCCATTTATTATATAATTCTCTTAGATACCCTTCCATCTTTACACTCAATACCGATTCAGACATGGGCAATAATCCGACAAAGTATTTTCTATTTTCTTTCTTGCTCCTTAAAATGCTTGCCAATTCACCCATTCTGTTTAAGAGAAATTCATGCTTGTTCTCATCCGTGTCCTGCTTGTCTTTAATCCAATCTTCAAAACGCACCAGTAAGATATTAACGCCATTTTCTACTAAAGGCAGTGCACTCGAAGTGCTTAGCAACTCCTGGAATACCTGGTTGTATGGTGAAAATCTGACTGAACATTTTATTTCGAACTGTTCAAGCCACCACTTAATATACTCTCCAATAGGCTCATCGGTAAAGGTCGAACAAATAGCCACTTCTACCCCAGTTTGTTTTTCTTTATCATAGCTTGTATTAGGTATGTCGTTTTTTACTTTTACATTATTTCCAATATGCTTATCCACACTATAGCCCTCCTTAATGGTCCACCAAACTAAAAGAACTGATAAATACCGCTATATTATGGCGGTATTTATCAGTCAGCCTGTTGATATACATAAAATGTCAACAGCCTTTTTCATGCATACTTAATTTTAAATTCAGCTGTTCAGTCTTTAGGTATCAACCTCATTCTGATACTTCAGAAATTAAGCTTTCCGCAACTACACTTTTCGGCGTCTCTGGAGTATTCAATTTCTTGAAATAGAATCTTCCCCATACAAAAATGAATCCAAACGCAGCAAGATTTCCTATGCCCACAAAAATGTATACACTGTTCATGTTTTCTACATTTAAGGACAATAGAGGCAAAACCAGAAGCACTGAGAATATGGTTGCACGTATGGAATCACTGATCAATCCGGGTATCGGTCTTCCTGTTCCCTGAAAGGCACACCCTACAACAGTTAGTCCTGCTACCCCTATTGTTGTTAGGGTTAAAACCCTTACCTGTAATGCCGCCGCGGATATAACACCTTTTATATCCGTAAACATTCCGAAAATTTGTGGAGCAAACAGCATGTATATTAGTCCAATACCGAGACATATTCCAATACATAATCCCAAGTTTTTATTGAAAATCCTGTTACTTCTTTCAAAGTCTTTTCGTCCATAATTCTGACCAATCATAGTTACGGTAGTCAAACCGATTGAAAATGCCGGTATAAGGAATAGTTGATCTATTCTTCCCACTAAAATCCATGCATTCATAGATTCTTCGCTTATTGAGCCAACAAAATTATTCAATATCATAGTTGAAATATTAAGTATAAACATACCTATTGAAGTAACCAAGCCGATTTTAAGCACTTCAGCAATTACCTTTTTATTGATATTGGAAAATTGAAATTTGAGAGGTATTTTAGTTTTCTTTCCTAAAAACAACGATATTACGAATAAAAATGTCAATAAACTTGCTATTGTTGTTGCAAGAGCTGCACCTTTTATTCCCATATCAAATACAAAAATCATAATCGGAAGAAGAATAATGTTTAATACTGAAGTCATAAGTACTGCAAGTCCAAAAAAGTTCATAGCCCCTTCGCCCTGAAGCATGCCAAGGAAAGTATAGGTTATCAGTGTTATACCTAAGCCCGGCAACAAGTATTGAAAATAAGTTATGGCATATTGTATGGTTTCCTGTGAAATCTGCTTTCCTGTCAGGAACCTGATAGCATTATCCCCGTATGCATAACCCGCTATTACGAGGATCAGGCTCATGATGAAAGATAGAACCAGACCTGAGTCCCCTATTTTTCCCATCACATATTCATTTTTTTCGCCTATGCTTCTTGCTGTTACTGAGCTTGTTCCTACAAGATTGCATTGTGAAAAATTAAAAAATATAAGGATCAGAGGATACACCAAGCCGGTGGCTGTTACAAGCGCAGTTGACTGCTTGTTTATAAGAGATACGAAAAAGGTATCTGCAAGAACATTCAAAAATACAACGAACTGGCTTATGAAAATAGGGATACTCATTTTTAATGTAGTGCTTACTATGGGACCGCTAAATATACTGTTTGTAATGGCTTTACTATTGTTTTCCAAGATATTGCCTCCTTAATATTTACAAGATTTGATAATACATAAATATAAGATATAAACATTAAGCCTGCTTAATTCTTATTTTCTGCGACACTGACAAGATTACTTAATTGAGAAATCTGTGGCGACTTGAAAAAATCTTTTTGAGAAATATAAATTCCTTTTTTTTTCAATATCGCTAAAACTCGGAATGCCATTATTGAATTCCCGCCTATTCTGAAAAAGTTATCATTTATTCCTATATCCTTGGCATTCAGTACTTCTTTCCAAACCTCAAGCATACTTGCTTCAACCTCATTGCGCGGATCACGTTCTTCAGAACAGTTGATCTTATCTCCACACCCCATTGTTCTTCCCTCCTCTCTGCAGAAAAATTTGAGACAGGTTATTCCAACAGCAAATTACATTCTTAATCTTAGGTTCATGATGATATTGCTTTCTATGACCCTTGCGAAATAATTAAGTATTGCCTCAGTATTGTCCGACATCATAAAAACTGCTCCTGGAATAATTGGTGAAGAGTTTTTCCTCCCATTGTATCGTTCTCATTCCCGGTATCAGCATCAAATATTACTTTCTTACGTTTTTCCCGGATACGATATCCAATCAGCTTTTCCCTTATTCCCCAATTAAATATCGAGACAAACTCTTTCACCGCGTCACGGGACATTCCCCTGTCCGCCAAATGGAATATACTGTCAAAATCGAAATTGTACTGGGGCAGCCACGTTGATTTTTTTACAGTGAGGAAAATCTCTTCAATAATATCACAGGCCATTTGGGAATTCATGGTTTCATGAGACCAATTGAACTGGGAGCCCTCAATCTTGTATTTTTCACGCTGTTCCCAGATTGGAGTAATTGGTTCGCAATACCATAATAAGGTACGAAAAAAATCAGGCTGGCATTCTTCTATGAAACACACTGTTTCTTTGACTGTCTCCTCCGTTTCGCCCGGAAAACCAATAATAAATGAGGCATGTGTTAAAATATTATGCTTCTTCAAAAACTTCATACCTCTCCTGTAGTTCTCCACAGTTGCCGCCTTATTCATGTTTTTAAGGATCTGTGGGCTTCCGGATTCTATTCCCAGAAATACTCCTTCACAACCGCTTTCTTTCATTAATTCGACCATTTCATCATCAGCAAACTGGCACCTAAAATGAGAATGCCAGTTAAAATCATACTTGTTCCTGATCATCATCCGCAGGATTTCCTTAATCCTCTCGGGCGGAACATTAAACGTGTCATCTATAAAATGAAGGCTTTTAACTTTTCCAATGGTGTGCAGCCTGTTCAATTCACCTTCTACTGCAGCAACCGACGCTGTCTGATATTTACCCGCGTGTTTCGGGAACCCGCAAAATGAACAGGAAAAAGGGCATGAAATGGCTGTCCTTATATTGGCAAACCGCCCTATCCGATCCGCAAACAGGCTCCAATCAACCATATTTTCTTCTAGACAGTTATCTTCCTTTTCCACAGGAGTAGCCATAAATGTATCTCCCTGACGATAGTGAATATTGGCAATACCACTAATCGGACTATTCTCCCTGATCGCTTTGACCAAATTCACAAGGGCATTCTCTCCCTGAGAACTGTTGATATAGTAATCAGCACCGATAGAATCAAATACATACTGTAAGATGAGCTCTTCCTGTGTTCTAACATTCCGGGATACAAAAGGCCCTCCAATAATAATTTTAGCATCCGGATTATATTTTCTGACTAGTTCGACAATCTCAACAATGGGAAATGCCAGTATATATAGTGTTGTAGGAATAGCAACCGTATGAATATTTTGATTGGTAAGCTTTTCGATTAACTCTTGTTTTTCGTCCTGAAAGGAGTTCACATAGTCAAAAGTCAGCCCCCTTCGGTTCAAATATGTTCCCAGGTAGGCTATGGTAGCACTGAATGCCTCACCAAGACTCAGGTCGCTGCCATAACCGTTTTGAAGCGTTGAATTGTAAAACTGGTTAAAGACATCTGAAATCGTGTAAACCCGGTTATCATGTTCAATAAAACTGTAGTTCAGGTCCCGGAAAGCTTCTGAATTCTGGTCCATTGATGTAATTGTGTTCTTGTACTCGGAAAAATTCATCTCATTATGCCCTATAATAAGGCAATCTATAGTTTCCCCCATTCATTATACAGCCCCTTCTTATTTATATTTTGAAAGGCAAAATATTCTTTGCCTTTGATGCCTCAGCCTATGTATCTGCTTAATGAATCGTTTATAAACCCAATGGTATCATTGATATTATTATCCATAAAAAAATGTCCCCCCTCGAACTCACAAAACTCACATTCTCCCCTTGTAAATTCCGTCCATTCATACAAATTTTTTACCCTGTCATCAATCTTTCCGTACATAATGGCGAGATTACTGCTGATATTATTCTCGCACTTTTTATAGTCATACTCTTCAAATATTTTCATATCAACCAGCATCGGGGGAATAAAAAAATTAAAAAGATCTGCATCATCAAATAACTCTTGAGTAGCCCTGCCCATGCTTACTAACCTGGCCTTCAGCTCTTCAACAGGCAAGTTGCTGAACTGAATGTCCGAATCGTTAAGATAGCAGAGCGGGCTTATGGATGATAAAAAAATATGCAGAGGCTGTTTATTTAGATATAATTTCAACTTGCATGCCAGAGAATATGCAAGTAACCCACCTGAGCTATGCCCAAAAAAAGCGAAGGGCTCATCCACTTGATCTTTAATTTCTTCATACATATCGTTAACTGCTTCTTCCGTACTTTCGTACAAAGGTATATCAATCCTTGTCCCCCTCCCTGCCAGTTCAACAGGAACCAACTCAATGAATTCACCCATTTGCTCCTCCCAGCTTATAAAGCAGGAAGAAGAACACCCCGCATGTGGAAAGCAAAACAACTTTATTTTTCCCAACTTGTTCACCCTCTCTGAATTTTAGCAGACTAACCAAGTCTTACCTTCCTCCATGTCTGTACAAATGTATATTTGCCCTTTATTAAGTACATTACCTTTCAGTAATGCTTTGTATATTGATTTTATATATTTCTTTTCACCAGCTATCGCTAATTTTACTATTCTTGAGTTCATTCTCCCAATGTGCAGGACAAATTCTTCTATCATTGGTTTTGTAAAATTTGTCTCATATAAATCAATCATTATTCTTCGTCTTTCAGGAGAACTCAATATAAATAACTCCTCTTGCGACATCATATCGTGTAATGCTTCCATGTCATCCAAAAGACTTCCGTAATGTATTCCATGAAAATAGCCACCTTTATAGTAATACGGACTTAAAGCCCCACTAGGAGATTTTCTCAGCATAATACTCCTCCTTACTAAGTTGTATACACTCGATTACCAGTGTTATTAGCCTTAATCTTAACATGAGAGAGTTGCATACACTAAAAACAGATTCCCGGAAATGTTATCTATTTTCAAGACATAACCCTTTCTCTCCAATAGTTCAGTTACATTATTTAATATTTCTTCACTATGCACCTCAATTACCAACTGCTTAACCTTATCCCAGTTCTTCGCCAATCCGAGTAAAATATTATATTCACTCTTTTCCGCATCTATCTTTAGAAGATGAATTACATCAATATTATTCTTTTCTATGAAATCATCTATAGTAGTAACAGTGCATTCATACTTTTCGTTTATAAATCTACCTTCAAGTATTTCATTACTATATTGCAAGAGTAATTCCTGATCCTCATCACTTAGATTTTTGTCAATGTACGTTTTTAAAAAGCATGATTTATCGTCTTCTTCATTTGTATGAAGTCCTGACATTATTGAATTATTCGGATAAAAAGTAAATATCTCAGTTTTATTAGTCTCTCCAAACGCCATATTATATATTTTTGCTTTAGGATTATGCCTATCCATATTTTTACACAATACCTGGTAAAGTGGAGGAATGGGTTCAAAAGCATAGAGCCTGATATCCTTTTCAAGATTTGACATAAATACAGAAAACATTCCTATATTAGAACCTATATCAAAAACACAATCCCCTTCGTTTACAACTATGCCATTTTTATAGTATTCCTTATCTATAAATACTTCATTATACATAAAATTTGTTTCGTTATAATTGATTTGATATATGTTAATCCCGTTTGGAAGTTCAAAATTATCAACTACCAGTTCGTTTTTCGTCATAAATGCTCTCCTTTCGTAAAGTACACATATGCATTGTATTTTTTTCCCACATATATGCATAATATACATTTATCTAAATGTTGTCAATCATACCGTAAAATACTAATTAATAGTACTAAATATATTCATTATGAATCAGTAAATATATTTATTTAAAGAACTGTGAATAAATTCAGTAACATCATTATTTTCCGTATGCATAAAAAAATGCCCCCCATTAAATTCGCAAAACTCGCATTCCCCACTTGTAAATTCCGTCCATTCATACAAATTTTTTACTCTGTCATCGATGTTCCCATACATAACAGTAAGATTGCAGTTTACATCTTTATCACATTTTTTATAGTCGTGCTCTTCAAATAATTTCATATCTGCCAACATCGGTAGAATAAAGAAATCATACAAAGCTGGATCCTCGAAGAACTCTTCTTGCATCCCACCCAAGGCTATCAATCTTGCCTTTAGTTCTTCAGCAGGCAGGTTGCTCAGTTTAATATCCACATCATTAAAATAGCAAAGGGGACTTAAGGATGATAAAAATATATTCAAAGGTTGCTTGTTCAGATTTGATTTCAACTTGACTGCCAGAAAGTATGCAATTATCCCGCCTGAACTATGCCCAAAAAAAGCAAAGGGCCCGTCAACCTGATCTTTGATAGTCTCATACATATCATCCACGGCTTCTTCCACACTTTCATACAAAGGCATATCAATCCTTCCACCCCTTCCTGCCAGTTCAAGGGGAATTAATTCAATAATTTCTCCCATTTTATCCTCCCATCTTAAAAAGTAGGATGCCAAACATCCAGAATGTGGAAAGCAAAACAGTTTTATCTTTTTCAATCTGCTTACTCCTCTCTGAATATAATTAAACCAGGCTTACACCAGCTCAACCCGGTTATTTTCAATAGTTCCCAATTGAGTAGACAAGCTTCCGATTGTCGGATTCTGGTAAATAATGGGCAAGTCAATTTCAAGCCCATATATATCTCTTAGCTTTGTCACAAGCTGAACTCCCAATAAGGAATGTCCTCCCAGTTCAAAGAAGTCATCATTCACACCCAGTTTTTCTATTCCGAGCAAATCAGAAAAAATTTCTTCCAGTAATTTCTCCGTTATACTTTCGGGTGCTACATAGGGTGTAGCAATATCTGGCCTTAAATCTCTCGTTTCTCTGCTTTCCTTTTTAATTGAATCAGCTTTAACCCACCTGTTGTAACGATTATTCAAATTTGTAGCAGATATGGCAATCTCTTCTGTATCCTTTGCCATTAATGCCCTTTCAAAGCACTTCACACCTTCTTCCTCAGTAAGGGCTATGTTTTCTATTACTCCATAGAATTCAGCAGGCATATACTGTCTTATCTTTTCCCATATTACCTCCGAGCCATCCCAGTTCTGGACACTCCAGTGCCGATTCTCGTCCCGGCTTTGCTTTATGCTGAATGCCTTGGCATAATTTCCAAGGGCTGAAACACCTCCGGAGCCGAAGCCTCCAAGTATTGATACCAAGCCATTCATTAGAATCCTAAAATCAAGCTTTCTGTCTTTGAGTATTTCATCCAGGGTATTCAAACTATAATCAAGAGATTTAAAGGTTTCGCACCATATCTCTTTGTTAAAGTTGAGCAACGGACTCCTGATTTCCACTCCCAAATCAATATATTGGATTACTCCTGTTAGCTTGCCAATGCGTTTCTCAAATGTATTGAGTATTTGCGGGTCTCCCGCCAGATCCGGGAGCGTGCCTACGTATTCAGCTCCAAGGCCTATTAATTCTGTTATTCCTTTAATCCTTTCAGCAATTGGATGTCCATCTTCCATATTTGCAAGACACTCCTGCCAGCTTTCCTGTTTTGGAAACCCTTTTTCCTCCAGAATCAATATTTTGCATATCTTGTTCTTTAGAACATGCCGCAGTACTGTAAAGGGCACTCCTGAAGCGCCATTGTAAACTAATATTACTCCTTCCTTGTCTAATGTACTTTGCAGCGGCATATATCCCTTAATCTGCAAAGCCTCAAAGCTTCTTACAAACCGCCTGTTCCTGCGGTACGCACATACTGTTTCCATACCTCCGTCGTTTATTTCTTTAACCAGAACATCTGTAAGCCTGTCCAGGTCTACCTTCCCCTTATATGGAAGAGTTATATCGATAAGACTGCTGTTTATTTTTTCAAATTCCTGCTGTACTACGGTACATATACCCAACATGGTACTGCTGTTTATGTTCAGTTCTTCATTTCCCAATACATCAAAGAGGTTATTTGTTATTGCAAAAAGTTTAATTTGCCTCTTAACATTGGCACTACTCAGGGATTTTACAAGATTCACCACTCCGATTGCACCGTTCTCCTGGCAGGATATCAGAGCTTGCATATCCCTTTTTATAAACTTATTCTGAAGCCCTATACTCCATAAATAAAGTATACCGTCCGGAAGACAGTCCTTGGCCATTAATG
>JAEWQC010000236.1 GCA_023399355.1 Bacillota bacterium
TTTAATGGGGTTTGGTCACTTCTATTATATCACAAAGAAGGGGCTTCTTGGACTTTTTTATTGCCTAAAACTATTGATTTTTCAATGTTCATAGCAAATTAGCAATGTGCGAAAGTTGAGTTATAAAGTTGAAACTTTTCGATGATTAATTATTAAAAGCGAAAGCTGGAATAGAGGTATCGTATGTTGGAAATGAATGAGAGAAATAAGGTCAGACGCATATTTGCACAGAAGAAGAAAGGCTATGATATTGAGGCGCAGGGCTTGTACAGGGATTTAAAGAGTAATCTCGGCATTACCGGCTTGGAAGATGTCCGGATCATTAATAGATATGATATGACAGATATTACGGATGCAGAATATGAAACCTCGCGTTTTGTAATTTTTGCCGAACCGCCTGTAGATCAACTTTTTGAAGAGAACATCGATTTTGCGAATGATGAAAGGGTATTTGCAGTCGAATACCTGCCCGGACAATATGACCAGAGGGCCGATTCAGCCTCGCAGTGCATCCAATTTCTGACGCTTGGCGAAAGACCGCGCTGTAAGGCTGCAAAGCTGATCGTACTCAAAGGTGTTGTTTCTGAAGAAGATTTTGATAAAGCAAAAAAATATTGTATTAACCCGGTGGATAGCCAGGAAGCAGCAATGGAGAAACCGAAATCCCTTGATATTGAACTGGAATACCCTGGGGACGTTTCTCAAATAAGTGGCTTTTGCAAAATGGGGACTTCCGAACTGGTTTCTCTTCAAAATGAACTTGGTATGGCGATGTCACTTGAAGATCTTGAATTTTGTCGGAAATATTTTTCCGATACAGAGCACAGAGATCCTACACTAACAGAGATTAAACTGATTGATACTTACTGGTCTGATCATTGCAGACACACCACCTTTCTGACCCAAATTGGGGCAGTTGATTTTGAAGAAGGCTCTTTCAGCGGCTTGATGAAATCTGCATATGAAGGATACATTGCATCAAGAAAATTTGTTTATGATAAAAAGGATAAAGATATTTGCCTGATGGATTTGGCGACTATTGCTATGAAAGAGTTGAATAAAAGAGGAAAATTGGCTGATTTGGATATTTCGGACGAAATTAATGCTTGCAGTATTGTTGTTACTGCAAAAGTTAACGGTATGGATGAGGAATGGCTTGTAATGTTTAAGAACGAAACGCACAATCATCCTACAGAAATAGAACCTTATGGCGGAGCGGCGACTTGTCTTGGAGGCGCAATTCGGGATCCCTTATCTGGCAGATCTTACGTTTATCAGGCCATGAGAGTTACGGGGAGCGGAGATCCGAGAACAAAAGTGAAGGACACTCTTCCTGGCAAACTTCCTCAAAGAAAAATAACTACGGGTGCGGCTGCCGGGTACAGTTCTTATGGAAATCAGATCGGGCTTGCAACCGGACAGGTAACTGAAATATACGATGAGGGCTATGTTGCAAAGAGAATGGAAATCGGAGCAGTTATTGGTGCAACTCCAAAAAAGAATGTTGTAAGGATTAAGCCCGAAGCGGGTGACAGCATTATTCTGCTTGGCGGCAGGACCGGTCGTGACGGTTGCGGTGGTGCTACCGGTTCATCCAAGGAGCATGATGAAGATTCACTTCAGACCTGTGGGGCGGAAGTGCAAAAAGGAAATCCACCGGTTGAAAGAAAAATACAGAGGCTTTTTCGCAATCCGGTTGTAAGCAGCATGATTAAACGATGCAATGACTTTGGTGCAGGTGGCGTTTCCGTTGCTATTGGTGAACTTGCTGAGGCACTTGATATTGACTTGGACAAGGTTCCTAAAAAGTACGAAGGACTTGATGGAACGGAACTTGCTATTTCAGAATCGCAGGAAAGAATGGCTGTGGTGGTTGCTAAGAATGATGAGGTGTTGTTTATTAGAGCGGCTGAAGAAGAAAATCTTGAAGCAACTCAAGTGGCAACAGTAACCGACACTGGAAGGCTGAGAATGGTATGGAGGGGAAAAACCATTGTCGATATCGGAAGGAATTTCCTTGATACCAATGGAGTCAAGCAGAACACCAATATTCATGTTTCAGATCCTTTGAGAGAAACGTCCCCTTTATTTTTTGTCAAAGAAACGACCCTCAAAAATCAAGAAGCTTCTCCTAAAAAAGAAAGTGGACATGGAAATATAATTGTGTCTGGTTATGATTCCAGTAGAACAACGCTTACCGATGGTTGGTATACAAATCTGGAAAGGTTGGAAAATTGCAGTCAGAAAGGCTTGGTTGAGCGATTTGACAGTACGATCGGAGCAGGTACAGTGTTGATGCCATTCGGCGGGAAATACCAGCTAAGCCCATCGGAAGGTATGGCAGCCAAGCTGCCTGTACTGCAGGGAGATACAAATACCTGTACGCTAATGTCACACGGATTCAATCCTAACATATCTACATGGAGTCCCTTCCATGGAGCTGTTTATGCTATTGTGGAAGCAGTCGCCAGAATTACAGCAATGGGTGGAGATTATCGTAAAATCAGATTAACCCTCCAGGAATACTTTGAAAAGCCCGGGAAGGATCCAAACAAATGGGGAAAACCATTTAGTGCATTACTGGGAGCATTCTACACTCAGCTAAAGCTTGGCATACCTGCTATCGGCGGCAAGGACAGTATGTCAGGTACATTCAAAGACCTCAATGTACCCCCAACGCTTGTCGCATTCGCAGTAGCTGTATCAGAAGCGGGGACGGTTCTCTCAACGGAATTTAAGAAAGCCGGTAGTCAGGTTGTAGTATTGGAACTTGGAAAGGATTTAAATGAACTGCCCGATTTCCAGCAGTTAGATATAAATTATGTTAAAGTGCATGAACTTGCAGTGGCAGGTAAAATTTTATCGGCTCATTCAATCAGAAAGGGCGGTATAGCTGAAGCTATCAGTAAAATGTGTTTTGGAAATATGATAGGAATTGATCTATTTGCACTTAGTGATACGATGCAATACTTTACACCAAAATACGGGTCATTAATATTGGAAATAGACTCGAACGAGAATATTGAAATGCTGTTGAATGGTTGTAAATATAACATAATCGGACGAACTACAAATGAACGGAGAATATTTATTAGTGAAGAAACATCAACTGAAATGTCAAAGATAACATCAAGGGGGACAGTTCTCGAATTAAAAACATTATTAAATAAATGGCAACAACCATTAGAAATGATATTCCCAACAACAGCGGAGCAAATCGGGAATGCAATACCGACGTTAAGCTATACCCTTACTGAAAATGCGAGTATGAGTGGCAATAGAGTCAGGGCTGGAATTGTTAAAACAATAAAACCAAGAGTTTTTATACCCGTTTTTCCAGGAACAAATTGTGAATATGATACGGCTAAAGCTTTTGAAAATGCAGGTGCCGTTACAGATGTTTTTGTTATAAAGAACCTCACGCCTGCGAATATTGCAGAGACAATAAAAATAATGAAAGACAAAATTCTAAAAAGCCAAATAGTCATGCTTCCTGGCGGATTCAGCGCTGGCGATGAACCAGAGGGTTCAGGCAAGTTTATTGCTACAGCATTTAGAAATCCTTTAATCAGTGAGGCGATTATGGATCTGCTGAATAATAGGGATGGCTTAATGCTGGGCATCTGCAATGGGTTTCAAGCACTCATAAAATTGGGTTTGGTGCCTTATGGAGAAATTAGGGATATACAAACGAATGATGCCACCCTGACGTTTAATTCAATTGGACGACATGTATCATGCATGGTACAGACCCGAGTTGCATCAACGAAATCACCATGGCTTAATAACGTAAGTGTGGGAGACATACACACTATTGCTGTTTCACATGGTGAAGGCAGATTTATTGCGACTGATTCGGAGATAAATACGTTGGTGAAGAATGGGCAAATTGCAACGCAATATGTAAATGATGATAATTGTGCTTCGAATGATATCAAGTTTAATCCAAATGGGTCCATGTTTGCAGTAGAGGGAATTACAAGTCCTGACGGAAGAGTCATGGGTAAGATGGGACATTCTGAGAGAAAGGGTGTAAATGTTTGTGTCAACGTGCCTGGAAATAAGGATCAAAAGCTCTTTGAAGCAGGTGTAAAGTACTTTGGCTAATAGGATTATTTTGATAAAGTGAATATGAAATTATTAGATTTAAAAAAGAAGTTCGTAAAACCAGAAATGGATGAAAATGGAGGGGGACGCTTCTCAAAAAAGATAAATGGAGGGGAGGGGGGCGCTTCTTAAAAAAGATAAATGGGAAGTTCCTCATAAGAGTTTTAGGGTAATATAGGGAAATAGATACACCAAACGTATGTTCTATGTTAGAATGAAAGAAAAAATGCAAGGTGATGAAATGCCAAGAAAAGCTCGAAATAAAAATAGCGAAGCCATTTATCATATAATATGCCGAAGTATATCGGAATTACTTCTATTTCGAGACAATGAGGATAAAAATCGCTATCTGAAACTTATGAAAAGATTTTCCGAGCTATATAAATGTAGCGTTTATGGTTATTGTTTGATGAATAATCACCTTCATATTCATCTGGATCCCAGGGGATACGACATTTCAAAAATTATGCACAGTATGAATACGTCATACGTGCTATATTATAATAAAAAGTATAAAAGACATGGACATTTATTTCAGGAAAGATTTCATAGCAGTATTTTAGACAGTGATTGCTATAATTTAGCGGTATCGGCATATATACACAACAATTCGAAAGATATTGAAGGGTACTCAGGACGGGAGGAGGAATATCAATATTCGTCTTATGGGATATATCTTCAATTATTTGAAGATAAGTTTAATCTTATAGATAGAAGCTTCATTGAAAGCTTGATTGGCAGAGGAGGAAACCATAGCTTCATTGATAAATATCGCATTTTTGTGAATGATCAGTTAGGCAAAGAAATTACAAAGGAGGATAAAGATAATCTGAATAGTGAAGTTGAAAATGTATATATTAGCGGCAGGCAGATAGTATTAAGGGAAAGTGCGCCTTCAAGTATTTTATTATATTTATCAAATAAACTGAAGCTGCCGTTAAATGAAATGACCGCTCAACAATATCATCGGAAATCAAATAAAAATAGAGCTTTCTTAGTCTATGTGTTAAGAGTGCTTTGCGGAATGAGTTGTAGACAAATCTGTGAAATTGTATTTAACATCACGATATCAGGTTGCTCCAGATTATGCTTTAAAGGATATGAATTAATTAGAAAGGAAGATCTTGTTTATGGAAGCATATTTAACGAACTTTTTTGTTATGGCGCAAGTTATACATTGTAAAGTAGATAACAAAATGTACGTTTGATATTTTATAGTAAACTGCTTATAATAGAACATTTTTGCTTGAGGATATAGGGCTTGTTTCATTCTTGAAATATGAATGGATAAGCTCTTTTTTTTGGATCTGTAACAAGCTTAGTAAAAACATTTTGATAAATAACATTTTACATATTATGGATATAGATAATTTTGAGAATCATTTTTTAATGTACTCAATATATATATTTTGAGAAATGTCCCTTATATCTCTTATATCTTGAGAAATGTCTCTTATATCCTTATACCCCTTCTTCGTCCTTCTACTTCTAACTCAGAAAAACAGGTGGTGCTGTTGTATTTTTATTGGCTGGAAATGCTGTATTTCTATTGAACGTTTACAAGTCAAAATATTATGGCGTTGCCTTCATCATATTTGTAGAATATAATATTGTTTTGTGAGATAATATGAGATATTAACGAAAAAAACACAGTGGAAGGTGTCAAATGAACAGTATAGATGATTACATAAAACAAGCAGAGGATTGGAGTGCACATAACTACAACCCTCTTTCTATTGTTTTGGAATATGGCGAAGGTATATGGGTCTATGATATTGAGGGAAAAAAATATATGGATATGCTTTCCGCATACTCCTCATTAAATCAGGGACACAGACATCCTAGTATAATCAATTCATTGATTGAGCAGGCAGGAAAGATAACGATTACTTCAAGGGCATTTCATAATAGTAAAATGGGTGAGTTCCTAGAGAAGTTATGTAAATTATCCGGCTTTGAAAAGGCTTTGCCTATGAATACAGGGTCAGAGGCTGTTGAAACTGCACTTAAAGCTGCCCGGAAATGGGGATATTCTAAAAGGGGGATACCGGTAAACAAGGGGGAAATAATTGTGTGTAACAATAATTTCCATGGACGTACAATTACTATAATTAGTTTTTCCTCAGAAGAACAGTATAAATCAGGGTTTGGACCTTACACACCTGGATTTAAAATAATTGAGTATGGTAATTCTAAAGCATTGCAGGAGGCAATTAACGACAATACAATTGCTTTTTTAGTAGAACCGATACAAGGTGAGGGAGGAGTAATTGTACCTTCAGATGGTTATCTTACAGAGATTAGAAAAATAACTCGAGAAAATAATATCCTTCTTATTTTTGATGAAATTCAAACAGGCTTTGGTAGAACTGGAAAAATGTTTGCATATGAATATGAGGGCGCAAAGCCCGATATTTTAGCAGTAGGGAAAGCATTAGGAGGAGGAGTTTACCCTGTAT
>JAEWQC010000241.1 GCA_023399355.1 Bacillota bacterium
AGATAATAATTACAGGGGTATCGAGCTGCTTCAATGACGGCCGGACGGATTTGCTTCGCAAGAACTTATGGATTTGCTTCGCAAGAACTTATGGATTTGCTTCGTAAGATCTAATGGATTTGCTTCGCAAAGATCGGACGGACTTACTTTGCAAAGTCTGTCTGCTTTACATCATACGGATTTTTTGATGTGCGCGGGATTACATATTGTAAAGGGGTTGAATGATGTGTATAATTATAACCAGGTAATAATATCAGGTTATAATTGCAATGCAGGAATGAATCCGGGATTGATTGGGGGAACGTTATGAATAAGGGTATCACGATATCCAATTTGAACGGAAGAAGAGTAGTAAAAGGACTGGGATACTATGAGCCCAAAAGGATTATGGATCTAAGGGAATTAGTGAAAGGCAGCGCATACCGGTATAAGGAGGCCCCGGCCTTCAAGTTTAAGGATAAAGAAGGAAAAATCACAGGAAAAACATACCTGGAGTTTGACAGGGATATTGACTGCCTGGGTACGGCACTGCTGTCCATGGGTTTGAAGGGTGCAAGAATATCTGTTATCGGTGAGAACAGGTATGAGTGGGGGGTATGTTATTTTTCGATCATCAACGGGACAGGGGTCGCAGTACCGCTTGACAAGAACCTGCCGCGCAATGAAGTGGAAAACCTGTTGGAAAGAGGCGGAGTCGAGGTTATTTTTTATAGTGCTGCTTTCCGGCAGATGATGAATGATATTTCAAAAACAAATGACAGAATCAAGTATTTTATATGTATGGAGGAACTGGAAGAGCTATCCGAACGGGACGCCAGATTTTTAACGCTTCCCAACCTTGTCAAGAAAGGCGGGTTCCTGCTGGATAACGGTGACAGAGCTTTTGCCGATGCAATGATTGATAGGGAACAACTGTCCATCCTCCTCTTTACTTCGGGAACAACAAGCATATCAAAGGGGGTTATGCTGTCGCATTCGAATATCGCGGAAAATGTGACCGGCATGACGACGATAATCCACGCAGGTCCGGGAGATGTACATCTTTCGCTGCTTCCTCTGCATCATACCTTCGAAAATTCGGTAGGCTTGATGTTTATGGTACATTGTGGTGTTTGTATAGCTTACTGTGACGGGGTAAGATTTCTGCAGCAAAACCTGCGCGAGTATAAAGTGACGATCCTTGTGGCTGTCCCGGCCATATTGGAAGCCATGTACAAGAAATTGCAGGATGGCATTCAAAAGTCGGGCAAAGCAAAGTTAATCCGTATTCTGACGAAGGGCTCCGATGCATTGCGTTTTATAGGAATTGACCTGAGAAGGAGAATATTCAAAAGTGTATTTGACAAACTTGGACCCGGCTTAAGGTTTGCGGCATGCGGAGCGGCGCCTCTGGACCCTGCAGTGGTTATCGGGTTTGAAAAAATGGGACTTATCCTGCTTCAGGGTTTTGGTCTTACGGAAACTTCTCCGTTGGTAACCGGCACAAACGATTTTTATCATGCGCCCGGTACTGTCGGCTATCCTCTGGCCGGAGTAGAGGTGGCAATTGATGCGCCTGACGAGAATGGAATGGGCGAAGTTATTACGAGGGGCAGGAATGTGATGCTTGGATATTTCGAGGATCCGGAAGCCACAGCGGAAGCCATTGATGCCGAAGGCTGGTTCAGGACCGGGGATCTCGGGACGATTGACAAAAAAGGATTGCTCAGGATAACCGGACGCGTAAAGTCGATGATTGTATTTACAAACGGTAAAAAAGCGTTTCCGGAGGAGTATGAGGTACTGCTTAATAATATTCCCGGTGTCAGGGACTCTTTTGTATGGGGAAACAGGGCGCCGGACGGTGACATACAGGTGTGCGCGGAGCTGGTACTCAATAAAGAGATACTGGACAAAGAAATGCTCGCAGGAGGTAAAGAAGGACTGCTGCATGAAAAAGGTATACCGCCTGAAAAAGAGCTGGCTGCGGTGTTTGATGCCGCTATCAGGGAAATAAACAAAAAGCTCCCTCAATATAAAATCATCCGGTATTTCGTCATGACCGGTGAGGAACTCGTGAAGACCACCAAATTTACGATCAAGAGGCCAAAGGAGTATGAGAAAGTCAAAGCGGCATTGGATAAGGCAGGTATTGAAATGAGGAAGGCTTCGGGGAAAATTATTGAGAATCTGCAGGACAGATCATGATTTTAGTCCGGTTGGAGAGCATGCGAAAACTTGGCGGGAGCGGCCCGGAAGAGGCAAAGGGTTGACTTATTCAAGGGTTTGCCTTAAAATAGGATATGAAACTGACTAGCGGTTATAAATAAAGAGATTTATGAATGGGGCATATCAGTATTTACGGTATGTCTTTTTATTTTGATATATGACCGAAAATATATTTACAGTTTAAAGGAGAAAGATTGTGAATTTTGAAGATTTGAAGATTTGCACGCCGATACTCAAGGCGATTAAAGAAGAAGGTTACAATATACCCACGCCGATACAGCAGCAGGCAATACCTGTTATTTTGGAAGGCAGGGATCTGGTGGGATGTGCCCAGACGGGAACAGGAAAGACGGCTGCTTTTGCCATGCCGATATTGCAGCTGCTTTACCGTCAAAACGGGCAGCTTTTGGCAAACAAGGCACCGAGACGAATCAAGGCTTTGATTTTAACTCCCACAAGAGAACTTGCTGTACAGATCGGAGATAGCCTGAGTGCATATGGAAGACACGCGGGAATCAAACATGCCATCATTTATGGTGGGGTGTCGCAACAGGCCCAGACAAAGGCGTTGAAAAACGGGGTGGAAATTCTGGTTGCAACGCCGGGAAGGCTTTTGGACCTGATGGGACAGGGCTTCATCAATTTGAATGATATCCAGTTTTTCGTATTGGATGAAGCTGACCGCATGCTGGATATGGGTTTCTCACACGATGTGAAGAAGATTATCGGCAAGCTGCCGGAAAAAAGGCAAACTCTGCTTTTTTCTGCGACGATGCCTTCCGAGATCACCAAACTTGTGGATTCCATTCTGACGAACCCCGTGAAGGTTGCGGTCACACCGGTATCCTCACCTGTCGATGCAATAGAGCAGCATGTTTATTTTGTGGAGAAAAAAGAGAAGAAGAATCTTCTTGCGCATATCCTGAAGGACAAGACCGTCATTTCTGCTCTTGTATTTTCCCGCACAAAGCACGGGGCGGATAAAATAACAAGGGATCTGGTAAAAGCTGGGATAAAGGCGAAGGCCATCCATGGAAATAAGTCCCAGAATGCCCGCCAGGAAGCATTGAACAGTTTCAAGGCTAAACAGACCAGAATCCTGGTAGCTACCGATATTGCCGCAAGAGGGATAGATGTGGAGGAACTTTCGCATGTCATCAATTATGACCTGCCCAATATTCCGGAGACCTATGTGCATCGGATCGGAAGGACAGGAAGAGCAGGGCTCGGCGGCGTGGCGCTTTCCTTCTGCGATAGTGAGGAGAAGGATTATCTGAAGGACATCCAGAAGTTGATTTCCAAAAAGATCCCTGTTGTTGAGGATCATCCGTTTATGCCGGGAGCGCATATTCATTAAATTCTGCCATCTGTCATATTTAAGCAGCCTTTTGAGCTATGGGAAGGCTGCTTTTGCATATTTCCCTCCTGACAAATTTCTTTTGAAAATATTTATTTAGGACTCTTGACATATATGTAATAGTGTATTATTATTATAGTACACTAGTTCAATAGATAGGAGGTAGATATATGTGATGAAATTTAATGAAGAATCACCCATTTATGTGCAAATCATTGAGAAGATCAAGGCGGATATTGTTTCAGGGAAACTGAAGGGCGGCGATAAACTCCCGTCTGTCAGAGAGATTGCAGAGACCTTCAAGGTGAATCCGAATACGGTACAGCGTGTTTATATGGAGCTTGAAAGAGAAGGTGTGGCATACCCTCAGAGGGGCATCGGAACCTTCATAGAAGAGGGGGGAGAACTGATGGAGCGGCTGAAAACGACCCAGGCACAAAAATATACGAAAAGATTCGTGGGAGAAATGAAAGAACTCGGAATGAAAAACAATGAAGTGTTGGATACTGTAAAAAAAGTTTTGGAGGGGAATGAGAATGGTAATTCTTAAAGCGGATAAACTCAGTAAGAAATATTTCAATAAAACTGCGCTTAATGAGGTGGACATTTCGCTGGAGCAGGGAAAAATCATCGGATTGCTGGGCCCGAACGGAAGCGGAAAGACAACCTTTCTGAAGCTGATCACCGGCATGGTAAGGCCGACAGCAGGCAATCTGACAGTAGATGGATTTGAAATCGGTTACAAGTCTAAAGAAGTGGTAGCATTTCTGCCGGATAGTGAATTCCTGTATGACTGGATGACGATAAAGGATGCAAAAGAGGTATATATCAGCTTTTTTAAAGATTTTAACACCAGGCGTTTTGTGGAATTGCTGGAATTTATGAAGCTGACGGAGGAATTGAAAATAAGGAGCCTGTCCAAGGGAATGAAGGAGAAGCTGGTACTTGCGCTGACCCTGGCAAGAGATGCAAAGCTGCTGGTCCTTGATGAACCGCTGAATGGTGTTGATCCTGTCGCACGGGAGCTGATCCTGGGAGCGATCATCAAGTGTTTCAATCCTGAAAGCACGATTCTTGTAACAAGCCATTTGATTAATGAAATTGAAAGCATTCTTGATGAGGCTTATTTCCTCAAAGAAGGCAGAATAATACTGCATGGCGGGGTCGACAATCTCAGGATTGAAAAACACAAGTCTCTGGATGAGCTTTATAGGGAGGTATTCGCATGATTGGAAAATTGTATTGTTTTGAAATTATGAAAAAATGGCGCTCAGCCAAGTATCTTTTACTGGGGTATCTGGGAATCCAGACATTAATTCTGCTTATTACCAGGGCATTCCTGTGGAATAGTGAATTATCCAATGCATTCACAATCAATGGCGATCCGGTTACCAATAATGCAAGCCTGCCTTTTATTCTTACAATGGTTCTGTTTTTCATACTTGCCTTTTTACTCGGTGCATTTCCATTCCTTGAGGGGATCTACAGGTTTGAACGGGATTTGTCCGGCAAACAGGCATATCTTGAACTGATGATACCTGCGGTCTCCTGGAAAAAGGTAGTGGCAAAGCTCTTGGCGACATTATCGAGTCTGGTTGTCTGCGGTATGGTTTCGCTGCTTTCCATGTTCATTTACATTACTGTTAATTTTAATGCACAGGCATTTATCAGAGAAATGTTAGCGGATATTTCGAAAAACTGGCTTCAGGTCATTCCGGTTCTACTCTACATGTTGTTCAGTTTTGCATCATCCTTCATGCTCATCTTCTTCTGTATCACAATTGCGAAATCATTTACCCATAAAAACACGATTGCCGTTCCTATAGGCATTGCAGCCTTCCTGATCCTGTGCGGCTTGATTGCAGCTCTGGGGATACAAGTGGGCAAGGTACCGCTGATGGAATTTCGCTTTATCCTGTTAAAGATGATTGTTCCACTGAGCAGGATTCTGCTGGACATCGTTGTATTCCTTGCAGCCATTATCGGCACAAGTTGGTTGATGGAAAAGAGAGTTGAACATTAAGCTTTCAGTTAAAATCAGGCTATAAATTGGCAAATATTCCGCACTGCTTTTATAAGGACTCTTCGTTGGAGTAGTTATAAAGGCAGTGCGGTATTTGCTATTTCCAATTCTTTTTAATGGATTTGACGGACATGCGTTCGATCAACTCAGACGCTACCACGGTCCTGCTTGGAATGGTTTTGCCATGGAGAGCATCGATAAGCAGACTTACCGCATTGTTACTCACTTCATCGACTTTGTTGTCTACAGAGGTCAGTTCCGGCATCGTACATTGAGAAATGACAGAATTATTATAGCCGATGACCGATACTTCGTCGGGCGTACGGATCCCTGCATCGGAAAGCGCCTTCAGAGCACCTGCGGCAAGAATATCCTCCGAGGTGAGAATGGCGGTGAAGCCGGTCTTTTCTTTCAATAACTTACGGACTGCCTGTCGGCCTCCCTCAATCCCGCGGTCCGTTCGGACAATCATTTCGTTTCCCGGATGAAGGCCGTATTCACTGACTGCACTTTTAAAGCCTTCAAGCTTTTCCATCCCACTGAAGGTTTCCACGTCATATACATAAGCAACGGTTTTATGCCCGAGAGCAACAAGGTATTTGACGGCTTCCCTGACGGCTCCTCTGTCGTCGCACATGATTGAGTAAAGGTCTTTGCCCTCCATATAACCATTGATCATCATAACGGGAACTTTTTCCGCAGCCTCCACGATATGACGGTTATCTGATTTTTCCTTGAATACGGAACCGATTAAAATGATCCCGTCGACCCGTTTTTGCAGCAGAAGCTTCAGATACTTCTTCTTTTCATGGAGATCTTCTCCCGTATTGCAGAGGATGACATTGTAACCTGACCTTCCGGCTTCGTTTTCTATGGAATGGATGGATTGGGCATAATATTGGTCTCGTACGTCAATGGTCATAACACCGATCGTTTTCATGGAGTTGACCATAAGGCCTCTGGCAAATATATTAGGGGCATATCCGGAATCGGCCATGATCTTGCTGACTTTTTGCCTGGTAGCGATGGATACCGATTTGCTGCCGTTTATGACACGTGATACCGTTGCGGTGGATACACCTGCCTTTTGGGCAATGTCGTAGATATTCAATGCTTTTCCCTCCTAATCCACATCCGGCACCAGATTTTCCGGTGGGATCTCCAATCTTTCCGGGTGCTGGATCAAAGACCTGTATAGCTTGAAGGCTGATGCATAGTAAAAACCGTCAGCGATTCTTTCATCCGTTACAATCTTGATGCTGATATACTTTTTTTCAACAATATTGTTGGAGGAATCGAAGGTTTTTTCCTTGAACTTCATCCCGAAGGCGATGAAGAGGGAGGTTGTACCAAAATCGTACAGGTGGTGGTAAACCGGCTGGATGCCAAGGGAGCCAAGGTCGGTGATGAAGAAGCTGGAATGGAATGGGCTGACTTTATGGATAGCCCGGGGCATGATACCGAAATAGTCCATTTTCCGGATGAGAAATACCAGAAATTTAAGAAGCAGGCCTGGGCAAAGCATGAATAAACGTACTGCTTTATCGGCATCATTCTTTTCCTCGACCTTTTTGTTTTCTTCCACCTGCGTATTGATTTTCTCAGCAATCTCAGACAATGTATCTGCAGGCTCAAAGGTGAACTTGATTACTGTTTCTTCGCTTTTCTCACTTAAATCCTTTTTGATGACAAGAGCCACGCTGATCTCGTTGCGTGAAAAGATCTTCTGACCCGCAATAAACCTGTTTAATCCCGGCCTTAATGCAATTGTCCGGACGATTGCCGCAATAAGGATATGTAGCATGCTGATATTTACATTTTCTTCCCTTCTTTTTCGCCGCAGGAAGTTCTCGGCATGACCGATGTCGATCTTATCCTCAAAGGAATTCTGGGAATCAGATCGTGTTCTCATAATGTATGGAATCATGCTGAGAAAAGGATCCAGGGATCGTAAGCGCCTTCCGTCATACCTGTCACCAAACCGCCTTCTGCTATCTGCCATTAGATGCATCCTCCTGTTTTTCTGTACTCATCCGGCGTTTTGCCGGTTATTTTCCGGAACACTTCATAAAAGAACTTCATATCTCCTCGAGTTCATCGGAGCAGTTGACATACACAAGTTCATTTTCCCGGAATAAGCTGTTTTCATTTAGCATCGGGTACTTTTTCATAGGTTCTCCAAATATAGATCCTGTCATAAAAGATTCGGTATACTCCCGTTTGGTACTTACGGCAGTCCGAAGATAATAAAGCCTAATAAAAGAATAACATATACCAATGAATTGTTGTTAGTGTTTTTATAAAATTAAATAGAGTGGATGAGATTTGAATGGAGGCGGGTCCATGTTAAAGCTGCTTGCATTTGATTATGCGGCAAGCAGCGGCAGGAGACTATTGAAGAATATGCTGTTATTTCCCAAAGAAAGTCATGAGTGGTATAATTAATATGAAATAATAAATAGGATATCTGCTAAATAACGGGGGTGGTGAGATGGTCGGCAGCAATAAGAATACATTGACTTTCCGGCTTCCTGACAATTTCCTGATGGGTGCGGCTACAGCTGCGACCCAGATAGAGGGCGGCGATACCAACAACGACTGGTATGAGTGGTGCATGAAGGGGAAGATCCTGGACGGATCCTCTTGTATCCGCGCGGATGACCATTGGAACAGGGTTAAAGAAGATATTGAACTAATGAAACAACTCAACTTCAAGGTTTACCGCATGGGTCTGGAATGGAGCAGGATC
Organism: Bacillota bacterium; assembly: GCA_023399355.1. GTDB lineage: Bacteria > Bacillota > Clostridia > Acetivibrionales > DTU013 > UBA1305. The sequence continues at coordinate 8,338 of JAEWQC010000241.1, forward strand.
GAGCCGAAGAACGGAAACTTTGACGAAGCAGCCGTTGAACATTACAGAGAGGAAATCAAGCTTCTTCTTGGGAATGGGATTAAGCCGCTGGTCACGCTGCACCATTTTACAAACCCGCTCTGGTTTGTATCCGAGGGGGGCTTCGAAAAAAGTACGTCTGTAAAATACTTCGAAAGATATACGGGATATGTGCTTGAAAAGCTTGGCGATCTGGTCGGTGAATACATAACCATCAACGAGCCCAATGTCTACATGGCAAACGGATATTATTTCGCCAGCTGGCCGCCGGGTAAAAAAGATTTCCGGCTTGCCATGAAGGTATGCAGGAACATGGCCTTATGCCATATTGCAGCCTACCGGGCAATTCACGGGATCCGTGAGAAAAAGGGCTTTTCAGGCAGGACCATGGTAGGTGTTGCCAACCATTTGCGGGTGTTTGATCCCTATTCAAAAAATCCGCTGGATTTTATCGCTTCAAAGATCATGCCGTTTATTTTTCAGGATGCCATCATCAGATCGATGACAAGTGGGATTCTGATTCCGCCGATTGGCTTTGGCGCACCTTTGGGGAAGGGACGTTTCTGCGATTTCATCGGAATCAACTATTATACCCGGAGTGGTGTCCATTTCAAGGGCTTCAAGGACGATACCATCCCCGGCAATCCACAAAATGACCTGGGGTGGGAGATCTATCCCGAAGGGTTGTCCAGGCTGTGCCGGCATTACTATAAAAAATACAGGGCACCCATATGGATCACTGAGAACGGCACTTGTGATGCCAACGATTCCTTCAGATCCAAATACATTTATACGCATCTTAACGAAATAGCCAAACTTTGTGAAGAAGGAATTCCAATTGAGAGATACTACCATTGGACACTGATGGACAATTTTGAGTGGCTTGAAGGGGAGGCAGCCCGATTCGGTCTTATCGAAGTCAATTATCAGACACAGAAACGTATAATCAGAAAAAGCGGAGAATTTTATGGGGAATTATGCAAAGCGAATGCATGCACAACCCCCCTGGCGCAAAAATATCTGCAAGACTGACGAACGCTTCGACCCGAAAAATGTAATGCTGGCGGTCTCTGCAATTTTTAACTGTCCTGGTCAGCGGAGAATATCAGATCAACCGCGACTTTCGCATTCTCGCGGGCTTTCTCCTTCAGCACGGGCATATCAGCTTCAAGCTGTCTGCTTATTTCACAGCTGTTTTCCCAGACTTGATCTGTCAGCTTTATCAGATTCTCATATTCCAGGAATCTCACATCTCCGGCTGAGGGCTGATGGATACAATCCAGAAAGCCCTGGATCTTCGGATCATATACAAGACCGACCATCGGCACTGCGGCAACAGCGGAAAAAACCAATGCATGCAGCCTCATTCCAAGGAGCATGTGAGACTTGGAGATAAAGTCGTAGGTCTGATACACATTAAGCTTTTCCTTAATGATGAAGCTTTTGTTCTTCATTTTGGCTGCTACATTTTCCAGGATGGGGATGTCATCGGGATGCTGCATTGGGATGAATACCGGAAAAGCGCCGTATTTGGAGACAATATGATCAGCGGCCTGTGCAATTACTGTTTCATATTTTTCGTGTTCAAATTTTTCATGCCCGGGATATTTCCTGAGTGAAATGCCGAGCAAAGGCTTTCCTTCATTAATTTGCAGGTGTTCAAGGATATTTGTTTCGATGGAGGGACTGCCGTCCGTGACTGTAAGTGCGGCATCCGCAGTTAAAAGTATCTGGGGTTTGCTGATGTTCATATGCTCCAGTTCGGAAAAGGATAGTTTCTCCCTCAGCGTGATTACATCAACCTTGTTGATAATTTTATTAGTCAATATCCTGTTCAGCCTCTTCCTTAAAGGCCCGATACCATTCGCGTAGAACATAACCTTCAGTTTGAGCTTTTTTGCCAGCCAAACCGTACTGAGATAAAAAACCAGCGAACGCGTGCTGGTATTATCCTGCAGCAAATTGCCTCCGCCATAGATGAACGCTTTCGAGCGTTTCATGGACTGAAGAATACGGAGCATGTTAATACGGCTGATAGAGGGAACTTTGAAATCCCTGGAGGTGTTTGCAGGATATTTTGAGAGGATGAGCAGCCGGATGTCCGGCTTAAATATCTTCAGGTCCTTAATAATCGACATCAGCAAGGCGTCGTCCCCAATATTTTTAAAACCGTAATATCCCAGGATAATTGCATCGTAGATTTTCCTGCCGTTTTTTAACGTTTCCTGCTTGTCAAGAATCTGGCGATAGATATCCCATTGCGTTTTTGCCATGCTTTCTACGGAAAAATCCTTCAAGGCTTTCTCATAAAGGGTTTTGCCCATTTGTACCCGTTTTGTTTCGTCTTCCGCCAATTCGATGATGAGCTGCGAAAAGTGTTTGTAATCGCCGGGTTCAAACATATAACCGTTTTTCCCGTTTTCTATCAGATCTGGAATACCCCCTACATTACTGCTTATCGTCGCTTTTTTGAACCGCGCGCCTTCCAGTATCGAATAGGGGAAGCTCTCACTGATTGATGTCAGCACACTGATGTCGATACTGCTCATCAGTTCATTGGGATCGTCAAGCCAACCGAGAAAGAATACGGTATCGGTTAAACCGAGGCTTGCCGTGAGTGCTTCCAGTTGCTTTCTGTCTTCTCCGTCACCACCGATGAGGAATTTAACCCGGGAGTTTACATCCTTGACCAGGCGAGCTGCCCTGACGATTGTGTCAATGCTCTTTACCGGGTACAGCCTTGCTGCGATGCCTACGATCACATCGCCTTCCTGAATATCCAGATTGTATTTCCTGATCAGTTGGTCACGCGAATAATCTGCAACAGGGACGGAAAAATCTATTCCGTTATATAGAATATAAATATCGAGCGGATTGAATCTTCTGTTGATGAGCATTTCTTTAAAATTACCCGATACACCGATGTAATTGTGCATAAAGCGCAGGGCAATCGAATTTGTGAGGCCTATGGTCATACGCCTGAGCCTGCTGTGCATGTAGTCCAGACGATAATCACTATGTACGGTGGTAACCGTTGGCGGACCGTGCCTGCCCCTTGCGGCAAGTGAAAACATATTGGCCTTTGCGCCATGGGAGTGGACGATATCACAGCCGCCGTCCCTGATCATATGAGTTACTTTCCTGATATCTGCAAAGATATTTCCCGATTTGACAACAGTCACATCGATTCCGAGCGTGCGTGCATCCTCTGCAAAGATACCGGGACGGAGGCTGATGAGCTTTACCTCCATGTGCTGCGACAGTTCCTTTAAAAGGTATAATACATGTGTTTTTGCACCACCTATATCACCGCCGCCTATCAGGTGAACGATTTTCATGACGAACCTCCTATATACAATGAAAAAAGACCCGGGCGCTTCAATTTTCCACTTGTATTACCTTTAGTAGCTTGCTGTAAAAAAGAAATGATTCCTTATCCCGATCTTTTTGCAGCAGAATATTATGTTATACCTTTTCCAACTTTTTGGCGACTGCGGCTCTGCAGGCTTTTTCAAAAATTTCCGACAACTCCTGCGTAAGAATCTCCGACTCTCCATGTACGATTAAATCAGCGCTTTCTGTTATCCTGGACATCAAATTTTTTTCATGGCTTCTTACCGGGAGACTATCAAAATCCAAATCAGCTACCCAGGGGAGCTTTGGACATTTTTTCTTTAACCACAAACCAACAAGATGAGAACTGTAGGGAGGAGAAATTGTGTAGACCAGATCAATACCTCCGTTTTTTGCAATCCGCAGCGCCTTCCTTCTGGATTGGAACTCCCACACTCTTTGCCCGTCAGGCAGCAACAGGAAGAGGATGAAATTCATCATGACTTGAAGAATATGCGGGAGACCTGTTTTGACCTGATAGCCGATCTTTATGATATCAATATCCTCGGGTACCTGCAAGGTTTGTTCCTCCATAGAATTGGGCGCCGCTGCGTGCGTGAGTATAACAGGCTCCCAGCCATAGTCCCTCAGTGAATTTATAAAATTGACAACCCTTTCTGTGCCGGGATATTTATGAGGCGGAAAGGAATAGACTATTACCAATACACTTTTCATAACGGGTCAAACCTCGGGCTTATAAGGAAACAGCCAGGTCAGAAGCCTTATGATCAGATAAAAGAGGATCAGTACGGCGAAAACACCCAGCATGCCTCCAAGTGTAACCAGTAATCCCGGTCCCATTATATTTGGGTCTGTAATGTTTTTAATAAAATTCAACATTCTGTTTCCTCCTGTAAATCATTCTTCCCGTTTGAGTCTTCGCCGTATCCTCTCGTTCTGCGGCATACAGCGGATCCATTCCTCAATGCATGACCTGCGAAACTAGCGCAGGAGTATCGGTATGACAGCAAGTATAAGTCCGCCCGCTATGATGGAACCCAGCTGTCCGGAGACGTTTGCGCTTACGGATTGCATCAGGATAAAATTCGTGGGATCTTCATCCTTTGCCATCTTTTGAATGACCCTTGCAGACATCGGAAAGGCAGAGATGCCTGCAGCTCCGATCATAGGATTTATCTTGGCTTTACGGAAAAGGTTCAGGAACTTGGCAAACAGTACACCGCCGGCCGTATCAAATACAAACGCAATCAGACCCATGAACAGGATTAAAATGGTTTCCTTCTTCAGAAAGTTCTCGGCAAGCATGGTCGAACCGATTGTCAAGCCAAGCAGCAGTGTCACAAGGTTGGCCAGTTCATTCTGTGCCGCTTTTGAAAGTCTTTCCAGTACGCCGCATTCACGGACCAGATTGCCGAACATGAGGAAGCCGACAAGCGGAACGCTGATTGGCGCAACCAGACCGGCAATGATGGTCACGGTGATTGGAAATGCAATCAGGACAGCTTTGGATACTTTTGCATCCTTATATTCCATTCTGATTAATCGCTCGTTTTTTGTAGTCAGCAGCTTCACGACAGGCGGCTGTATGATGGGGACAAGAGCCATATAGGAATAGGCTGCCACGGATATGGGGCCAAAGTATTGCTTCGCGAATTTACCGGCTACATATATTGCTGTCGGACCGTCAGCAGCACCGATGATTCCTATTGCTGCTGCGACTTTCAAATCAAAGCCGAGAGCCAGGGCCACCAGCAGCGTTGCAAATATTCCAAATTGAGCGGCTGCACCAAAAAAAATCATGACCGGATTTCTGAATAACGGAGTGAAATCAATCATTGCACCGATTGCAATAAATATGAGAACAGGGAAAAGCTCCGTAAGAATACCGGAATTAAGCAGTATTTCGAGAACACCGGGTTCTACACGATAGGCTTGTCCGGAACTGTTAAACAAAAAATGCATGTTGTTTTCAAATAATGCCCTTGATCCGGGATTGTTTCTGACAAACTCTGTGACGAATGGGTCAAGGACATTTTCGGAGGCGAACTTGACGACCGATTGGGGAAGGTTTACCAGTATTGCGCCAAAACCTATGGGAAGGAGCAACATGGGTTCATAATCCTTTTTAACCGCCAGATAAATCAACGCAAGACCAATCAGGAACATCAGCAGCATTTTAATGTTTATTGCAGCAAAGCCCGAATAAAGTTCTTTTAAATCCATTATTATTCTCCTGCCGGCAGTGACAAGTAAACAGGCGTGGACAATCAGCCTGTTTCTATTTATAGTATACCTAATGGCGGGAAAATTATCAATTGTGAAAAACATGATGTACTGCAAATATGGAGCTTAACCGGGGTTTACAGGTGTTTACAGGTGCTTTTTAAACCATTTGATCACATTTTTCATCATTACAAAGGTTACCTCATGTCCTGAGGTGGGATCCTATTCGTACTTGTCCGCAAATCATTGTTAATAATCTCATATGTTATGGAAATTACAATTTCTAATGGTATAATATTGTCAGGTGCAGTCAGGCACAGTAAGAGTCGGAGGTGAAGTATGATCAAGGTAGGCACGGCAGGCTATTCATATGCTGACTGGGTTGGACCGTTTTATCCCGAAGGGATGAAATCAACGGGCATGCTTGAATATTATGCGCTCCACTTCAATTTTGTAGAAGTGAATTCAACCTATTATCATATGCCGGGTCTCAGACTGTTTGAAGGAATGGACAGAAAGACACCGGCCGACTTCAGGTTTGCCGTCAAGCTGTTTGGCGGCTTCACTCATGAAAGGACATCAGGAGCGGAAGAAGCGGAAAAGTTTAAATATTCGCTGGCACCAATCGTACAAAGCAACAAACTGGCTTGTATCCTGGTGCAATTCCCGTATTCCTTCCATTACAGTGCTGAGAGTGCGGATTACCTGAAGACTTTAAGAGATCAGTTCCAGGGATATGAGCTCAGTATAGAATTCAGGAACAGGGAATGGATCAGGAAAGAGGTATTTGACATACTGAAGCAGGAGGAACTGGGTTTTGTCAGTGTTGACGAGCCAGGTCTGCGCGGGCTGATCGGCAATGTTACAGCAGTCACTTCCAAAACCGCATATATCAGGTTCCATGGCAGAAATGCAGAAAAATGGTATACCGGTGAGGGCTCCGACAGGTACGATTATCTTTATGGTGCAAGTGAACTGCTGGAGTGGGTGAACAGGTTGCGGGAGCTGGAGGACGATTCCGGCGTCACCCTTGTTTCTTTTAACAATCACCCGAAGGGTAAAGCGATTGAAAATGCAAAGGCACTGCTGGGGTATCTTGGACAGTCTTGAAATATTGGAGGGCGCATATGGTTGAAATGAGTGCGGATTGCGGCTTGGTTGCAATCAAACCACTGGAACTGAATGGGTTGGATGGAATTGTCGAACTGTACAACTGCAGTGACGGGTACCGGTATGCGACAGGCGTTTCATTCCCTGTTACTCAGAAAGATATCCGGCTAAAGCTGGAGAGGCTTGAAACCAGCAAGAATGAATTTTTTTACGGCATATTTCTGAATAGTGCCAATGCTGTGCTTCAGCTGATCGGAGTGGTGTCGGGAATTATTCATGAGCAAACGCTGTGGATTAAACTCATTGCAATTTTGCCTCAATTCAGACGCAAGGGAATTGGTGGTGCCTCTGTAGATCTGCTTTATGATCGCTGCAGAATCATTTATGGCACCAGCAATGTTTTGCTTTCAGTTGTTGGAAAGAATGAGGAGGGAGTGCGATTCTGGCTGAAGCAGGGATTTGCTGAAACCGGAAGGTTCACTAAGATGCTTTTTGGCGATCCATCACCGTATGAGGTCATAATCATGAATAAAAAACTGTGAAGTGCTGTAAGGGTGGATTATGCCAAAATGTTAACATAATACTCCCATATAAGCAATCTTACGGGTTTGACAAACTTCTGTCCTATCGGTATAATATGCATATAACGGTATAATTTATTCAAAAAAATTGTGAAAAATCACATATCACGGATTTTTTTGCATGAAATCCAATTACCGTGAAAAATGCTGAATCTCCTGAAAAGGAGTACGGAGGAACCATTATAGGGGTTAATCCATCCAGCGGGCATCAGGAAAAGAGGGAAATATTATGTTCCCGATTTACCGGATTTCCAAGGATGGTAGGGTGATCCTATCACCCGCACCCGACAGCTAACTTCGGAAGCTAAATATAGGAGGGCTCAATGCCAACAGTTAGGAAAACACTTATATCAATCCCCATGATCATTCTGACCATTCTTCTTTTATCTGTAACAGTTTCCGCCGCATCTGCAAAAACAGGTGTTATTACAGGCGACGTTGTCAATCTCAGGGCAACCCCGGACATTTCCGCAAAAATACTTGCACAGATTGAAAAAGGAAAACAAGTGACGGTACTCGGCAGTGAGGACAATTGGTTCAAGGTCAGCTACAATGATGCGACCGGCTGGATCAATGATGAGTTTGTCGTCATCCGTGATCAGGTTACATCCTCCGGGACAGTTACAGGCCCGGTCGTCAACGTAAGATCAAAACCGGACATATCCTCCGATGTCCTTGCGAAGCTGGACAAGGGAGTCAAGGTGGACATATATGAGCGTTCCGGTGATTGGTACCGTATTTTAATAGGAGATGAACGGTTCGGCTGGGTGAACAAGGAATATTTGTCTGTCAGGGGCGATATAGCCTCAAGAGGACTTACCACTGATGTGGAAGCACCGGTTACAGTGGAAGATGACAATGACGCAAAAGCAGAGGCAGATGGGAACGAAACCAAGGACTCCGGTTCGTCAGTGGAGAATAACGATAAAGTAAGTGAGCAGAGGCAGGAAATAGTCGCATATGCCAAGAAATTCATTGGCGTAAAATATGTATATGGAGGTTCGACTCCGAAGGGGTTTGACTGTTCCGGCTTTGTAGGCTACGTTTTCAATCATTTTGGTATTTCGCTCGAAAGATCTTCCGGTGATATGGGCAATGGCGGAACCGCAGTTAAAAAGGCGGATCTTCAGCCGGGCGATCTGGTGTTCTTCGACACAAACGGCGGACTTAATGCGATCCGGCATGTAGGCATTTATATCGGTAACAACAAGTTCATCCATGCATCCTCCGGCAACCACAGAAGAGTTATGATAAGCAGTCTGAGTGAAAGCTTCTACAGCAAAAGCTACATGCGGGCAAGAGATTATCTGAGTAAATAAACGGGAATATAGTAACCTATCAGGTAAGATTTTTATAAAGGTTGATATTTTCAGTACCGAATATATTCTGCTTCTTCGTAACTGGTTTGTTGCGCAGAGGCAGTTTTTTTATGTCTGCACGGATATTCCGAAACGCAGAAGTGGAGAAAATGTCTCTGCAACCAAAACATTTTCTTACCCCCTTCGCTACAAAACTAACAGTTTTTTATATTTTAATGTATATGCTATTAAAGAGCCTTTTAGGGACAGCAGGCGCGAATCTCTGCATTTCAATGGGGAGATTTGTGGAATATTACCTAAAGTATCTGTGTAGAGCAGTTATATCCTACCCGGCAGTAGTGATGTTCGACATGCCATGTGTGTACTGGTTTTCCGGGAATCACATGCTCACCATTTCAATGGCGATGCAGGTCTTCCAAATTTATAATTTAATATGTATAAATTCCATATATTTACAATTAAGACATCCTGGTATACAATAAATGCAAAAAGGGCACAGACATGGATATTTTTTTTGAAAGACCCGTCGTTTCTTTTTGCATCATGATGATCCTTGGAATCCTTGGTTCATTTCTGTCGAATTCATTCATTATCGCGGGCTGTTTTTCGGCGCTGATATTATGCTGCTTTTATGTGCTTGGCTTGCTGCGGAAGGGCAATTTTTTCATTCCTGTGGGAATGCTTGCTTTCTTTCTGCTGGGTTCAATGGAATTTCTAGTCGCGGACCGGATGCTGAATGGAAGGTTTGAAGCTTTTGACGCCAAGGAGGTCATGGTGCTGGGACAGGTTGCTTCAGAACCGGAATTCAAGGGGGAACGCGTCACTTATGTGATCAAGGTAGATTCCTTAAGGCTGGGATATTACGGGAAACCGGCAAAAACCGGGGGAAAAATTCTTCTAAGTACGGTGAAAGGTGCGGACGGCACTTTTATGGACTATGGCCGGGAACTTGAATTTGAGGGCGTACTTACACTTCCAACTGGCGTGAGAAATCCGGGTGGCTTTGATTACCGCAGATATCTCCTGCAAAAAGGTGTTGGAGCGTCTGTATTTGCCTACCCGTATACCATTGAGGTCCATGCGGCTAAAAAAGGCGATTTTCTTGTGCAGATGGGCCTGAATATACGCAGGAAGATCATCCATGTGATTGAACATAGTCTGCCGCCCCAGCAGGCGGGGCTGATGAACGGAATGCTGATCGGCTACAGGGAGGGGCTCTCCGAGGAGGTGCAGGAAGCGTTCAGCAATGCAGGCTTAACTCATATTATGGCGGTCAGTGGTGCAAATGTAGCCTTCCTGATCCTGCCGCTGGCTTTTTTGCTGAAACGGCTGAAGGTGCGCAGAATTGCAGCCAACCTGTTTATCATAGCGTTCCTTATCTTGTTTGTTTTTGTTACAGGTTTTGAACCGTCGGTGCTCCGTGCGGTCGTTATGGCTATCATACTTCTGGCTGCTGCAATATTATACCGGGAGCCTGACACCTATGCCGCCATCGCCTTCTCCTGCATGATCCTTCTTGCGGCAAATCCGTGCATGCTCTTCAATATTGGGTTTCAGCTCTCTTATACGGCTACACTGTCAATTGTCATGCTTTATAAGAATATAAAGAAACTGATCAGCAGACGGTTTATGCCCGAATGGATCGCGGAAGTTCTTGCAGCTACGGTTGCAGCCCAGTTGGGCGTACTTCCGATTACACTGCTATGCTTCAACAAAGTCTCAATCATCGCCATCATTCCCAATCTGCTTGCCGTACCCATGCTTGAGCTGATAACCATTCTTGGCACGCTCATGGCATTACTGGGACAGCTCAGCCTCTTCCTGTCCCAGATTATCGGGTATCTGAGCTGTATTTTTCTAAGTGCGGTGCTTTTAATCACAAAGTTGGCTTCCAGCGTCCCCTTCGCTGTGCTTAAGACGGTCACACCGCCGATCATTCTGGCGGCAGCTTATTATATTTCCGTATGGTTCCTGCTTTGGTACAAGCCTCTGAAAAACATCCCGCTCAAGCCAAGGCATGCAGCTATTGCATTGTCCTTTGCTGCGGTCTTTTTCCTCTCGTCTGCTCTTGTGCCGCACACCCTTGAAGTAGTTTTTCTCGATGTAGGGGAAGGAGATTCGGCTTTCATAAGAACTGCAGCTGGAAAAAGCGTGCTGATTGACGGCGGAGGAAGTGCGGATCCGAGGCATGCTTCAAGTGTCGGCAAATCAGTAGTGGTACCCTTTCTGCTCGACAACGGTGTCATCCGTCTGGATGCCGTAATTGCGACTCACCCGCATTCTGACCATACGCAAGGTCTGCAGGATGTTCTGGAGCAAATGAAGGTAGATAGGCTGATCCTCCCTTCCATCAGCGATGAAGAAGGGTTCACAGCCTTGATCGACGCAGCCGGGAGAAGCGGGACACCTGTTTCGAGATGTGGATACGGGGATATTGTGAAAATTGATAAGAAGACCTGGTTTGATGTGCTGAGTCCTGAAAAAGGTTTTTTAGTTGATCCGGACTCTTTAAATGACACCTCACTCGTGTTAAAATTGGTATATGATCAAATGGACATCCTTTTCACAGGGGATGCCGAGTGTGTCACGGAAGAGGGTTTGATTGCAAAAGGCGCATCATTGGATGCGGATGTTATAAAAATTGCTCATCACGGTTCAAAGACATCCACAACTGCAGCCTGGCTCGGGAAGGTTCATCCGAAGGCGGCGGTTATCAGCGTAGGCAGGAATAATTTCGGGCATCCGTCACAGAGCACGCTTGATCTGCTCAAACAGATGGGAATCAGCTGTTTCAGGACGGATGAGTGTGGAGCGGTGGTTTTAAACAGTGACGGAAAAACAATCAGACTCAAAAGAACCGTTTCAGAAAGGTAATTAATTCAAATGAGCGAGGATCTGCTGAAGAAAGCGATTAAAAATAACGAAATAGGCAGCCTGTACCTTTTTTACGGACAGGAAGAATATCTTAAAAGAAACTATACCGGTTATATAGAAACGAAGCTGCTATCGGATGAATTGAAGCTGCTGAACAAGATCGTACTGGAAGGGAAGACTTCACCGTCGGCGATTATTGATAATTGTGAGACGCTGCCGGTGTTTTCAGAACGAAAAATCGTTGTGGCTAAGAACTCCGGACTGTTTAAAGGTGCGAAGAAGGAGGACAAGTCAGGCAGGAAGGCAAAGACGGAGGATGCTTTGGCTGCTTTCCTGCAAAATGTGCCGCCGCATGTTTGTCTGATTTTCATTGAGGCGGAAATTGATAAAAGGATCAAATATGTAGATTTGATTAAAAAGAATGGCTTGATCGTTGAGTTCAACTACAGGAAACCCGAGGAAATGGTGTCCTGGATCATGAAGAAAATGAGGGGCCAGGGCTTTGAAATCGATACGGATACGGCCTCAAAACTGGCGGAATACTGTGAGCAGGGGATGGATGACGTCTCCAACGAGATTGATAAATTGTTTGCTTATGCCGGCATCAGGAACAGGATAACTTCAGCAGATATAGAGAAGGTCTGTACGAAATCCGTTAAAAGCAGGGTATTCGACCTTACCGACGCGATTGCTGCAAAGCAGTGTGCCAAAGCATTGACCCTGTTGAACGATATGGTTGTCCTGAAAGAACCGATGCCCAAGGTCATGTATATGATCGCAAGACAGTTCAGACAGCTCCTCCAGGTGAAGCTGCTGAGCAATGAAGGAGCCGGCCAGTCCGAAATAACCACTCGTCTGGGACTGTCACCATATATAGCGGGAAAGATCCTCAGGCAGGCACGAAGCTTTTCTCTGGAAAAGCTGGAATCCGCTATTACGACAGGACTTGAACTCGATTTGGCGATAAAAACCGGCAAATTGGAAGACAAGGCGGCTGTGGAGCTGATGATTACAGGGATGTCTACATAAAACAAAAAGCCTTGTTGCTCATTGGCCGAAAGCCGGACTAAATGAGCACGAAGCTTTTGTATGTCTTAAACTCTAAGTAATTTCTTATTTCGAAGCGTTGAGAGCCTTAGCCAGCCTTGATTTTCTTCTCGCAGCGGTGTTTTTATGAAGTATGTTTTTGGCAGCAGCCTTATCAATTGAACTTGCGGTATCGCTTAATACCGTTGCAGCTGAAGCATCCTTACTCTGGATGGTTTCATTGCATTTCTTTATAGCAGTCTTGAGAGCCGACTTCTTTATGGTGTTCTGTAAAGTCTTTGTCTTAGTGACTTCCACTCTTTTAATAGCAGATTTAATGTTTGGCAAACCTTTCACCTCCTGCGATGTTATTTGCTTTATTGACACCAGATATTCTACCATGAAAAATTTGAAAAAGCAAGGGTATTGCGATAATTGGAGAGTAAATTACTGAAATTACTGAAATACTGAAAGGAATGATTTAAAGTTCATCAGCTTGGAAAAACTAACAGTATTGAATTGAAAGGATTGATAAAATGGCTGGAATCAATAATACCAGGACGGATTTGACGCTGGAAGCCCATGAACTGCTTCGTGAAAAGGCAGTCAGGGAGAAAAGCGAAGAAAAAGGGATACCGGGAGTGGAACTCGAAAACGCCGGTGATGATGAGATCAAAATAACCAGGGTAAGGGTTACTTCTCCAACAGGCGAAGCAGCAATCGGAAAGCCGATGGGGAATTATATCACGCTTGAGGTACCGGGACTCAGGGACAATGACCAGGAACTTTATGAAAATACCTGTAAGGCTCTGGCAAAGGAACTTGTCGGGATACTCAAACTTAATGAGAAAACCATGACCCTTGTGGTAGGTCTCGGCAACTGGAATGTAACGCCGGATGCATTAGGTCCGAAGGTGGTTTCGAGCATGATGGTCACCAGACATCTGCTGGAATATCTGCCCGAACAGGTGGACCAGGGCGTCCGCCCTGTGTGTGCTGTTGCACCCGGAGTGCTGGGTATTACCGGGATTGAGACCGGAGAGATCATAAAGGGGATTGTGGAGAGAATAAAACCCGATTATATCATCGCAATTGATGCACTTGCTTCGAGAAAGATGGAAAGGGTCAATACGACGATCCAGATTGCCGATACAGGAATTGCACCCGGCTCAGGGGTGGGCAACAAGCGGATGGAACTGTCCTATGAAACGCTGGGGATCCCCGTTATTGCAATAGGTGTGCCGACAGTCGTAGATGCTGCGACAATGGCCAACGATACGATCGACCTTGTTTTGGACAACATGATTGAACAAGCGCCTCAGGGTACGGAGTTTTACAATATGATGAAGGGCATCAACCGGGAAGAGAAGTACAGCATGATTCAGGAGGTTCTGCAGCCTTATGTAGGGAATCTGATCGTAACTCCCAAGGAGATCGACGAGGTGGTCAGAAAGATTGCCAAAGTGATTGCCAACGGGCTGAATATTGCGTTGCATCAGGGGATCACGCTGAATGATGTGAACCGGTATGTGAATTAAAGGTGGGGGGGTGCGGTATTTCGCCCCATACGTCTATTACATTATGCAAACCTCGTGAGTAAAGAAAAGGGGGGCAATTTTTAGGATTCCGGCTCAAGTGCGCAAGGTACTTGCTGGTAAAGCAGAGTTGCTATCGGAACGCAAAAGCCGCAGCCGGAACTGTAAACGGCTCATGAAATGGCCTGTTTATGTTCGGCAGGCGGAAGTGAACCAAGGGGGCACGGGCGGCGCATGAATCCGAGTTGCGCAATCATGCCAGCTGTCGGATGCTGGGTCGGGGCACAGGCTATCAGGACAATCAGGCATCCACTGCGCTACTTCCGGTGAATTGGCAAGCCGGGCAAACCGCAATGTTCAAGGTTCTCAGGATACAGGCTGGCTATGGCTTGCGGCGGTTCGCTTGCAGTGCAGCCACGCAACAACAGAGATTTTACAAGATGATTTTCAATGAACGACCACGCAGGGGACGAATTTCAATGTCGCAGGATTGCTTCCGGCTCGCTCACTTGCCACAACCGGCGCAGGGGAACCAGCCCGGCAGGCCGCATCATTCCAGTTAGTCAGGATGCTTGCCTGGATGGGCGGTTCCTGCGCCTGCTCACTTACGGAGACACTCGCCGGAGCAGCACGTGCCGGGGCAGTATCACGGGCGACACGGATGCGACGGGCGCTGCGGAGGAAAGGCAGCGGGGATCACTTTTTAGGAAAAAGAAAGAGGTCGGTTAATCTGGACAACCGCCCTCAGTTAACTTTCAGAATTTTTGATGGGTTAATTTGAGTACTTCATACTTAAAAAACATTCTGAATTTATTTACATACTTTCTTTGTGAATAAATTTAATGATGTGGAAATGTGCCAATATTATTCTTTTTCAAGAATATAAGTTTTCGAAAGATTCCCTTCATTATCAAATACGTATATCCTCTCACATACTGGACACCTCCAAACATCTTTCTTTGGAAGAGGAATATCACCAACACTAATAATTTTTATCCCGTACAATGCAAACCATTCCTCATCTGAATAAACTCGTAATTGCACATTATTTGGGCACAAATTATTCTTCAGACTATTCCCACATTTGCATAAAAAACTAGCCATTATTTACCCTCCTTTACGGATATGTTACTACACCCTCAACTGTCCAAATTTGAACTTTGCCAGGAATACTAAATGTCCCCAATGTACGGCTAAGTGCCGTATTTGCCATGGCCTTGGTTAATCCTACATTTTCACCATTGATAACAACAGTTTCAGCTTCCCCAGAAAGCCAAGTAAACCTACTTTTGTACGTTGAAATTTGATTAAAGGCTTCAATTATTCCTTGTTTAACTGCATCTGTTATAGCATCTGCACTTGCTGTTGTCGTAATAGTTTTGGCTTCTGTAATACCTACACTCTGGCTGATGAAGAAATCCGCCACTTTTACGCCTTGAGTTTGTGCAATTTTCTCTACATCCATCCCCTGCTGGAGAAATCTATCGGCTATGGTAAGTTCTGAGCTATCCATTTCTAGTATAGCGCCAGAAAGCCTTCCAGTCCATTTCTCAGGGAATATGGTTCTTGCCCTTGCAGCTTGTAATAGTTTATTAGTTATATTTTCAGCAAAATTGTAACTTCTTATTATTTGCTCAGCCCTATATATATCGTCAAGTAGATTTAAAGCTGCAACTGAACCTGTCTCCAGAGCTTCTATTACTTCAGGTATACTTTTACCTAAGCTTTTAGCTAGAACCTCTGCTATTGCTAATCTATTTGCTGTTTGCAATGAAGCTGATAGAATAAGGAATTCGCTAAATGCATATATTTCAGGCCCCAAAGCAATAGTAGCAAAGTTAATCGCATTCAGTAGTTCCATGTTTTCTTGAGTAAATACATGTTGATTCATCCATTGTTCAAAATCACTCAACTTTCGGTTGCAATCAACATAAATTAGCTGTCCATCATCTGGAGTAGATATTCTATATTCCTTATTGCTATATCCCATATCTTGCATGAATTGATCAATAGGATAATAATAACTGTTATTATACTGCATTAATGATGATAAACCATACGTATGAGTATAATGTTGTGCTTCACCATAATGATAACAATCAACATACATACCTGCATCATCTGGCCTTCCTTGGTAAGTGCACGCTCCTCCTCCACTTGATAACCCCGTCATCATATCGTATATGTTAACCCATTCATTTCCACTTCTATCAATATAGATATGATTGCTGTCAATAACAGTATTTCCTATTACTATTGTTGGTTTTGTTGTAGTTGGCGTACCCGTCCCCTGACACCTGATCCTTACGCACTTGTCAATGACCGCTTGGGTTTATCACTCTTAAAAAACAAAGCTCTATACAACTTCCTTCATGGAAGCTTTTTGAGAACCACATTACCAACTACATTTTACCATATAGTACAAAATAACAATACTGAAATTAGTCCTTACCTTCTTCAAATGGTCTATATTCAGTCCGGTTCTTCATCATGCCATAGATGATCCTGACCGCCCGGCGCATCACGCAGACCATGGCCTGGGGCTTGTTCTTGCCTTCCTTCTGCTTGCGGAGGAAATACTCGTAAAACACCGGATGCCTCGGCTTGCCGCTTGCCGACACCTGGACAAGCTGCACCGCCAGGAAATAGAATATCCCGTGCAGCACCCGGTTGCCCTGCTTGCTGCTCTCTTCCTTGCCTTTGCCTGCGGAACTGAACAGCACCGGAGCAATCCCGGCGAACCTTGCCAGCTTGTCGGGGTTCGGGAACCGGTCGATGTCTCCGATCTCGGAAATCAGGTGGCTTGCAGTGTTCAAGTCGATCCCCGGCATGGTGTGGAGCTTGTACCCTGTAACAGGAACAAGCTTTTCCAGTTCGCCGTCAACCTCTTTGATCTCTTCTTTCTTGAACTGTATCTCCTTCACAATGCTTTTGATGATAAAGTCTCTTTCAGTCTGATAGTCTCTCTTGGTGCTGCCGTCGCTTTCCACCAGTGCAAGGATATCCTGTGCCTTCCTTATGGAGCAGGAATTGCGGCTTGCAGCCTTCAAATCCTCCGCCAGACTTTCCGCTGTCATGCCTGCAAGGCATTCGGGCGAGGGATAGCTCCCCCAGAAGTGCAATGCGGTCTTTCCGTCCACATCGCAAAAAAAGCTGCGATAACTGGGGTAGTTGTACATCAACTGGCTGTGCAGCTGGTTTTGCAGTGCCGCCATGCATTTGACGATAGCATCCCTGCGCTTCACCATCTGCCGGATGGTCCAGTAGATGTC
This sequence comes from Bacillota bacterium, assembly GCA_023399355.1. GTDB lineage: Bacteria > Bacillota > Clostridia > Acetivibrionales > DTU013 > UBA1305. The sequence goes on from JAEWQC010000241.1 coordinate 25,650, forward strand.
CTGGTGCTTTGCATCGGGCAGGGTGTCGATCATGTCGCGCAAAACCCTGGCAATGCAGTAGCCGTCATAGGAATCATCCTTGTACACGGTAGGCGCGCTGAGCCTTACCGCGCTGGTATAGGCGGGGTTGATGTGCTTGACCGTGTGCTTGTGGCCTGTAAGGTATACGGCAAGGTTCCTACCGAAGCCTCTTGTATCCTCAAGGCCGAATACCACCTCCAGTTCACCGGCGATGGCTTTGATATCCTTCACGAACTTGTCGAACCTTCCGGGGCGGTTTTCAAAGGTGACCTCCCCAAGCTTTTTCA
>JAEWQC010000252.1 GCA_023399355.1 Bacillota bacterium
CCGGATCCAGACAATATTTTTACTTGAATTCAATTACAGCCTTTACGATATCTTTTTTATTACTAACTGAATACTCCATTGCATGTGAAATCTCATCAAAGCCGAAAATATCGGTGACGATCTTCCCAATCGGGATCAATCCCCTTTCTATTGCCCCAATTGCCGAAGGATAGATATTCCTGTACCTGAAAACCGTACTTATGGAGGCTTCCTTCGCCATAAGCCGGCCAATGTCGAACACCATCTTCGATTCGGGAGCCATGCCTACAAGGACGATTTTCCCGCCGCGCTTGACAAGCTCCGTCGTCTGCAGAATGGTATTTATATTCCCCGCGCACTCGATCACAAGATCCATCCCCCGATTGCCGGTAAGCTCCATAATCCTCGCTGCAGTATCTTCCCTGTCGGCTGCTACGACACCGGTTGCGCCGAGCTCCATCGCCTTGTCCAGACGCTTTTGCACGACATCGGCCATATAGATCGTCGTGACGCCCATTGCTTTCAATGCCATCATTGTCACGAGCCCGATACAGCCTGCGCCCAGAATCATAGCCGACTGTCCAAGGCTCGCGCCGGCCTGCTTCGCGGCATGGATCCCTACAGCAAGCGGCTCGACCAGGGCGCCCTCCATCGTGGACATCCCTTTCGGAAGCTTGAAGGCCATATCCGCGGGATATGCCACAAATTCGGCAAAGGCGCCGTCAAAAGGAGGAGTTGCCATGAAAACCACATCGGGACAGAGGTTGTACCTGCCTGTTTTGCAAAATTCGCATTTCCCGCAGGTATACCCGGGCTCCAGCGTGACCAGGTCCCCCACTTGGAAGCCCGTCACTTCTTCCCCTACCGCCGCGACCTCGCCGGCACTTTCATGCCCGAGAACAATCGGCTTTTCCACTACGAAATCCCCTATTCTCCCATGCTCGTAATAGTGCAGATCCGAGCCGCAAATCCCCACATGCCTGATTTTTACAAGCAATTCATTCTTTTTGATCTTTGGTATTTCTCTTTCCTCAATCCCGATCTTTCCAACTTCCGAAAGGACTGCCGCTTTCATTTTCGTATCCATTGCCGCATCACCCCTTAAAATTGTTGCAAAGTATTTTCGTATAGATCGCTTCTTTCTCTCATTTGATTTTATTTGCCGATTTCCGGAATCCTTGCGATTCTTTCGTCGGTAAATATGTCAAGGGAATCGTCCGAATTGGTGGAAAATTCAGAGATGACGGCTCCTTCGTCCCCTGCCTGGAACCAGTGCAGTGTGTTGGGATAGATCGTATATTGTTCGCCGGGATTTAGCACGATCTCCTTGAATACACCATAATATTTCTCGCTGCCTGCCGGTACCTTGCAGTGAATGTTTTCCGACCTCTCGCCTTCAACATAAAGGTATACCTTGCCGTACCTGCACCGGAAGGTTTCCTCCTTCCCCGGCTCTCCGCCGCTGCGGTCGGGGTGCCTGTGCTCGGGGCACGTTTGGTGAGGAAAAAGCACCATTTCCTTTGCACATACCCTTTCGGTATTTACAAATATCACAAGCTGAAGTCCGGTATTCTCCAGATCGTTCAATCCGAAATCAGCCACTTCGATATTCTGTTTCTCGACATCCGTTATGGTGATACCCGCCTTGTCAAAATAAGACAAAGCGCTCTTTGCCGCTTTTTCATACTCCTGTTTGCTGATCACTCTATACACCTCTTTCTTGCATTCATTTACTTAACTCAACAACGGTATAAAGGGGCAGGTCATGGATCCTGATGTTCAAAATTCCGTCTTTCTCCGTGCTCTCATACCCAAGGTCCTCACCGCTGAGAGTATGGAGCTTTACACCACTGAATCCGGCCCCTGCCGTATTTACCTTCACATTCAGTTCATTCACCGGTTTCACTGCATCTTCCTCTTTGGAATAACTGTAGTTAATCAGGTGGATTGCCATGCCGTTATCAATGGCATGCGTCTGTATCCCTATGGTCTTGTTATCAATTTCAACCTTCCAAAGATCCTTGTATGCATTGTTGAACGCCTTGCCGAACTCTTCGAGAGCCTTGGGCTTGTAGCTGTCATTCGTGCAGAATTCCACCACTCCGTTTGTCTTCATTCTGTCAAGCCAGCCCGGCAGATTGGCAGCCGCCTCGCCGAACAGAAGAACCTTTTTGCCCTGTTTGGCAAATTCCTCTATGACCTCTGCCTGATTCGCGGTCAATACGCTGCATTCCGGAAGGATGACCAGGTCGTATCCGGCAATGTCGCTGCTGCTGAAGGTATCCTCCCTCAAGTCGCCGTCCGCAATGAATTTCACATCATAGCTCACTTGCTTTTTCGACAACGTTCTTGCGACTTCCCAGAAGGGCATTCTTACCCCGTTGGGATCATCGGGATCGATTACGCTGTAGGACAGCAATCCCTCCTCCGTTCCGTCCAGTACACTGCTAGAATATCCGGTGACGGCTTCCGGCCAGTAATTACTCGGGAAGCTGTAAAGAACGAGCACATTGGCGCCGGAATGTTTGGAATACAGCCTTTCCTGATTTACCAAAAATTCCTGTACGCCCACGGTCACGTCGCGCGGCGGCCAGAATGCATCCTTCACGGTATTCCCCATCCACGCTCCATACGGAACCGACATGTTGCATCCATATGCGGAGGCTTCAATCAGCATGAGTCTGTACAGGTCAAAGCCCTTGCCCACGTTCAGCAGGTCTACCAGATCATAAATGCTGCTGCCATAGGGATTTTCCGCAACGATAACGGGCTTCTCCCCGGCAAAGCCTGCAACATACCTGTACCAGTGAGGCTGCTTCAATATGCTCTGCTTCATTTCAGTGATAATGACATCCGCGCTGGTCTCCATCGGATAATATGCGGGCATGATATCAAAGAAGTTGCCTGATACAAGCACCTTCCTGCCCTGCTGCCTCCCGTACTCCCGCGCATAGTCCGCAAGTTCTTTGAAATATTTTTTGATGGCCCTGAGCTGGAACTCCCAGTAAAGCCTGAATAAGGGGAGCTCATCAATGTTCCCCGGGTATACGACGTTTTTGCTCTTTAAGTATTCTCCGTAATTGAAAGTATCGAGATCGGTTCCGGCCAGCTCTTCGGGAAGCTGTACCTTTGCCTTTATTTCTTTCAGATACGCGTTGAACTGCTTCATGCAATCCTTGCAGAAGCACCCGCCGTAACGCACGGAAGTCATCGGAAGCTCACATTCATCCAGCTGTATGCCTGCCACTCCGGCGTTTATCTGTATCTTCATTATCTGCTTGAGATATTCCCTCCAAACGGGATTGTTCCTGCACATCGAATACGCGATATGCTTGTGGTTTTTTACCTCCACCCATTCGGCATGGCAGGGAACGCCGTTGAAATCCCTTGCGCAGCATTCCTCCCAGATGTTCGTGACTGCTTCTCCATCACTGTTATACAAGCCGTCCGGGAAGTAATCGGTAAACTTCTTTCCAAATACCTCGCTGCGCGAATCCGCGGTGAATTCCCTGAGACCATACCAATCATGGGACTTGCCGTCCTTTATGACATTGAGCTCCTTGAATTCTTTTCCGTCCTCGCTGAATACTGCGGGAAATTCCCAGCCCTGTACCTCGAAAACGATTCCGAACACCTTGATTCCCCGTTTGCTGCACTCCGCGATAAACTCCGAATCATTCATAAACCCGTAGAACCTGAGCCTGGGATCCACCTTCCCGAACGCCTCGTGCTCCAGGTAAGGCAGCGATATCGAGCCGCCGCCGAGCGCCGACCAGACAAGAAGTGTCCCCTTATATCTTTCAAGATCCTCGATCATCTGCATGCTTCTGATCGGCAAGCTTGGATGATAACAATGATTGTTCTTGTACCAGCCGTCAAAATATATCCCTCTTTCCAATTCAATCGCCTCCGTTGAACATTCTCTTTAAAAATTATTTGAAATCAAACTTATTCACATTCCCTGCTATCCCTTTACCGATCCGGCTGTCATCCCTTCAATTACATACTTTGAAAAGCTGAGATAGATGAGGACCACGGGTAGCACGGCTACAACCATTGCAGCCAGAAGCTGGGGATAGTTCACCGTATACTGGCCGTTAAAATTGGTCAACGCCACCGGCATCGTCATGAGCCTGGGTTTACTTAATAGTACCAATGCAAACGGGAACTCATTCCACGAATTCAAAAACGTCAATATCAGCGAGGTTGTAATGACTGGCTTGCAAATGGGCATCACAATCCGGAAAATCACCGTCAGCAGGTTGCTTCCATCGATAAAGGCCGATTCTTCGACTTCGATCGGGGTGGATTTGAGAAAGCTCTCATACAAAAATACCGCCATTGACAGACCAAATGCAATATAGGGCGGAATAAGCGAATACTGTTTGTCTACCAGCCCTATGGCTTTGAATTGGATGAACAACGGGACCAAAAGGCTGTGTATGGGCACCAGCATTCCAAAAAGGAGCAGCGTGTATATGACATTTCTGCCTTTGAATTGATACCTTGCCAGGCAGAATGCAATTAAAAAGCCGAGTACTACGACAAAAATTACCGAAATCACAGTAGAGAATATGCTGTTGAAGAACGGAATAATAAGATTCCCGTTTTTTATGGCGTTTACATAGTTGCTGAACTGAAGCTGACCCGGCAGCGAAATAATGTTCAAATTGAATTCCTTGTTGGTCTTGAACGAGGAATAAAGCATCCAGACCATTGGAAATATACAGGATATCGATAATATCAAAACAAGCATGTTAATAAACAGCTTGAGTAAGATATGTGATGCTTTATGCTTCATTTCCATTCCCTCCCCACATCTTCCTGCTGATGAGGACAATTGAAGTGCTTAGGATAAGGATTCCGATCGAGATCGCACTTCCATACCCGAGTTTAAACATGAGAAACGAATTCTGATAGGCATACATGGCCAGTACCGTCGAGCTTTTGCCGGGTCCGCCAGCCGTCATGACGAATATCTGGTCGAAGATCTTCATATTTCCTGCGATGCAAAGCATCACAGCCACCTTTAGTGTGTTCATGAGAAGCGGTATTGTGATATACAATGTTTTTTTTACGCCGGTAGCCCCATCGATATCGCTGCTTTCGAAAATTTCCGGCGGGATGCTTTGAAACGCGGACAGGAATATGACCAGGTAAAAACCGATATATTGCCAGATGATCGGGATACTGACCGATATCATGACATGTCCGGGGTCATCCAGCCACGGCACGATCAGCGAGCCTAACCCGATATTTTGTAAAAACGCATTCAGAAGCCCGTAATCCTTGTTATATATCATGGACCAAAGAAAGCCCACAACCACTGCGGAGATGACGACGGGGAGAAAAATCACGTTTCTGTGGAAGGTTTTAAAGGCAAGCAGCTTGGAAGACATTAATGCGGTAATAATGATCGCAATTCCGATTTGTCCGACAATACACAATACGATTATGATCATATTGTTTTTGAACGCGTTCCAGAAATCCATATCCTTCAGCAAATTGGCATAATTCTTAAGGCCTATATATTTCATGCTTTTGCCGCCGCTGTATTTAAAAAAGCTGTAGTAAAGCGAAGTGAAAAGCGGCAGGATGACAACGAAGCAATATATGAACATTCCTGGAAACAGGAAGGCAAATATGGTTCTGCCTCTTGGCCTGAGGGTTTGCGTAACCATCTTGTTCTCCTTCTCTATATTTTCCGGGGGACTATAAAGTCCCCCGGCTTAATGTAGTTTGATGCTGATTATTCGTGACTGGTTCTGCTTTTTACGGATTATTCATTTTCATAAGCGTCCTGGATCTTCCGGGCCAGAGCTTCGGCGGTGGTATTGCCGGCCAGGAGATCTTGCAGGCCTGTATTCATGACGTGGATCAGATCGGCAGGAAGCTGTGAATCATAGATCGGAACCGGCTTCAGGGTCGCAGACAGATCCAGGTATTTCTTGAACAGGGGAGGTACTTCGATACCGTCTATTTGAGCCTTGCTTGCAGGGATGGCGCTGTTTTTGATCGCTTCTGCGGCATAGGCCGAATCAGTGACTGCCTTTATAAGCTTGAATGCTGCGGTTTTCTGGTCGCCTTCCAGCTTGGCGCTTACGTTGTATGCCCATGCGGCTCCTGCGGAGTCATTGCTCGGATCACCCTTGCCACCGTCTACTGCAGGCAGTATGGCAACGTTTGTATTGTCCAGGATATCCTTGGGAGCGTCGTGGATGACACTGGAAATCGCCCAGTTGCCTTCCATGAACATGGCTGCCTTTCCGTTGTAGTAGTTTGTCTTCTGCTGCGCATTGTCGATGGTGTTGATATCAGAATTGAAAGCACCCATTTTGGCAAGGTCCGCCATGGTCTGAAGCGTTTTTACGAATTCGGGATCGGTAAATTTCGCGCCGCCCTTGGACTTGATGCTGTTGAACCAGTCCACTCCCGTGAACCTGTCGCCCAAAGTGCTGAGCATGCAGGATTCCGCCACCCAGTTATCCTTGTTGCCCATTACGATCGGGGTGATGCCCTTGGCCTTGATTTTGTTTATGGCATCCGTGAAGCCTGCCCAATCGGCGGGGAAGGAAGTGACTCCGGCATCGGAAAATATCTTCTGGTTGTAGAAAATGAGGTGGGTATCCAGCTTCTGGAAGGGAATGCCGTATGCCTTTCCATCGGCAACGAAATCATTGAAAATACCGTCGTAGAATCCGTTCTTCCAGTCCGGATCACTGTTCAGGACATCATCAACAGGCTGTACGAGGCCGTTGTCTATGAATTCCTTCAGCATGGAGCCCTTGAACTCGAATATGTCGGGGAGTTGATTACCTGCTGCCACCGTTGCTATTTTGGTTTCGTAGGTGTTGGAGTTCAAGGCTTCCTCATTGATGGTGATATTGGGGTTGTCCTTTTTGAACTGCTCTATTTTCGACCGGAAGGTAAGGCTGTTACCGTCGGTTGCTGTTGTGGGGTACATGTCCATGATCGATAATGTAATGCTTTGTGCCTGGTCCGAGCTGGCAGTACTTGCCGCTGTACTTGCGGCTGTGCTTGCTGCCGCCGTGTCTGCCGTACTGTTATTATTGCTGCTTCCGCATGCTGCCAGTGAAACGAGTAATACAACTGCAAGAACCAAAGAAAAAACCTTTGCAAGAGTTTTTTTCATTAAGAAATCCTCCTCCGTTTTTGTTGAGTTGTTTGCTGATTCTGTTAAAATCTTTCATTTTTTTAAGAGCTTGCGGCGCGCTTTCAGATCTTAATTTCATTATAAATGCACTTATTGCACAAAAATAGTACGGTAATCTACACAAATATCGTAAATTATGTCCTGTTGTTATGTCATATTACTTTCATGATATTCCTTCGGCGTACACCCGGCGTACTTCTTGAAATTGAATATAAAACTCTTGTAATCCTTGTATCCGACCTTCTCCGCAAGTTCATACACCCGCCATTTCGGTTCCCTTAGCAGAAGCTTCGCTTTGTCGATCCTTGCCATGTTGAGCCATTCCGTGAAGTTCCGGCCCGTTTCCTTCTTAAATACCCTGCTGAAATAGTTGGGCGTAACATAAGTAATGGCAGCCATTTTCAACACGTCTATATCTTCCTGATAATTTTCGTTGATATACTGGATCGCTACCTTTACAATGCCTAAGAACTTTTCATTTTTGCTGTCCTGCATTATCCGGATGAAATTGCCGAAAACCTTTTTGAGCCATGCTTCGATATCCTCAAGCGTCTCATATTTTTGTATTTCCAGATACGGATCGAATTCCTTGCCATTGCGGTTTCTGTAATCCACTCCTATTTCATCCAGATAGCTTGCGGAAATAATAATAAGCCTCAGACAGATATCCTTGATCTGTACGTCATCTACTTTACTGGCAGAAAGACCTGCACAGATTTTTCCGATCACCTTGTTCAGATTATCCGTATCCATGGTTTTCAAGTGACCCAATATCTCTTTTTCCTCCGAAGAGGGATATATGACGGGTGCAGCTTTATCCGCCTTATCCACCTGGTTTATGTCAATAATCCTGTCCTTGCCTTTGACTACCTTGCTTCTTAAGGCTAGTACCGCTTCATTATAAGCGTCGGGTATTTTAGAAGCGCCTTCGTATTTGTTGCTGATTCCTATGGTGACAGTAAGCCTTTGGTAATTCTTGACACAATTCCTGATTTCCTGGTAGAGTCCATTGACAGAGCTTTGCATCCCATTCTTCAGATCAATTACGCCTATCAGATAATCAAACTCGCTGAAATAGACAGTGCTGTTTGTCAGAGGCTTCAGAACCTCTTCTGCAATATTCTTCACCATATGCTTGAGGTCGTCCCTTTCTTTGTCGGACAAGCTTTCCGTAATGAGATAGAAGTCGTCTATGTCGATGACGATTACCTGATAGGCGCTTTGGGGAAAGGCGATCTTCAATTTTTTCGATTTTTCAGCGATATCCGCTTCCTCCTGATACTCCCGCTTAAAAATGGAATTCATAAAACGCGATTGCATATAAACCAGGTTTTCCTCGAAAACATTTTTCAGAGCTCTTTCCCTGTTTAGTTCATCCCGTTCCTCCACAATCTCCTGGCATTGCTTCTGCAGGATACTGATCAGTTCTTCTGCGCCTACCGGCTTCAAAAGGTATTCGCTCACGCCAAGATGCAAGGCCTCCCTGGCATATTTGAAATCATCGTATCCGCTGATGATAACGATCTTTACCTCCGGCATCCTTTCCCTGATGATTTTCGTAAATTCCAGACCATTCATGACCGGCATTCTTACATCAATGAGGATAATGTCAGGCTCCAGTTCGATCGCCTTCTCAAGCCCTTCCTGTCCATTGGATGCCTCGCCGGCAATTTCCATTCCATACGACATCCAGTCTATCGATGTCCTGATCCCCGTACGTATCATGACCTCATCATCAATCAGCAATATCTTGATCATTCTCATTCTCATTTTCCTCCCTGCGATACGGCTGGGTAACGATAGCAGTCGTCCATTGACCGTTTTTTGTAAATTTTAGCCCGTATTTATCTCCGAAAAACAACTTGATCCTGTCATTGACGTTTTTTATCGCAAAGCCGCGGTTCCCGCGTCCGGTGTCTGAGCCGGTGCCTGAACCGGCGCTTGAGCCGGTGCTGCTAATGGCGTTGCCGTCCAGAAGCTCGTTCACCTCATCAATGTCGATACAACCGCCGTTGTCTTCCACTATAAAAATCAGCTCGTCCGCGTCTCTCTTAACAATGACGTTTATCATCCCGTCCATGCCCAAGTGCCTTATCCCATGTGTGATGGAATTTTCTATCAAGGGTTGCAGAACAAACTTGAGTGTCATGCAATCCAGCAGCTCGTCGTCCACATTCAGTGAAAACTTGATTTCGTCCGTAAATCTTACCTGCTGTATGAGAATATAGTTTTTTACATGACTAATCTCCGCCTTGACTGTCGTGGATTCCTTTCCGCTGTCGAGGCTCGACCGGAACAATTTAGAAAGCGCCTCCACCATCTTGCTCGTTTTAAAAGCATTCTCCATTCTACCCATCCAGTAAATATTGTCCAGTGTGTTGAAAAGGAAATGGGGATTAATCTGTGCCTGCAGCGCCTTCAGCTCGGCCTCCCTTTCCTTGATCTGAACCGTATAGACCTTGTTGATCAGCTCCTTCAGCCTTAACGACATGGTATTGAAGCTCCTGTAAAGGACTGTAATCTCATCATTTCCTTTGGGATCGGCATAAGCATCAAAATTTTCATTCTCGATCTTCGCCATGAACTTGCAAAGCCTCTTCAGCCTTCTCAGCATCCTTCCCGAGAAAAATATCGCTATCAGGATGCAAACTGCGAAACTGAAGAACATCGCCAGGAACAATTCATACTCATTCTGCGTGTTTTCTTTTAAAAGCTGCTTCAACGGAACCATATTTATTATTTTCCAGCCATTGCTCCTGATGCTGTAATAAGTGACCAGGTATACCGTCCCTTGCGTTTTGATCTTGAAGTATCCTTCATTTGCATTCAGGGTATTTTTGCCGAATATGCTGTAATCGAAGGCCTGCTTGATTTTGTCCCTGCTTGTGGCGGAAATGATTGTCCCATGACCGTCCAGAAGGAAAAATTGATCGCCAGCACCTATGACTTTACCCTTATAGATATTATAAAATGCATTTTCATCAACATTTATTTTCATCACCGCCATCTTTCTTGTGATATTGTTGATGTCAAAGATAGTCCTGACCATGGAATATACAGGCGTCGGCCTGTTGTTGTAGTCGTAGACCTCGTCAAGATACCACATCGGTCCGCCCAAAAGTGTTAATGATCTCTCCACGCTCTCCTGGCTGATGTGATTCGTAGCGTTATTTGTGTTAATTTCGAGGTTGTTGAAGCCTTTAATATAAATTGAATTGATAAAAACCTTCGGAGAGATCAATTCGAGCAGCCCGTTCTCTATTTTCAGCCTGCTTTTCGTTATGACAGTCTCGGATTCCTTCGCATTCAGATTCAGATAGTTCCGCAAATCGACATTTTGGATCAAGTACAAGGAAATATCATGTACATTTTGAACAATGAACTCGATATTATTCCCGATCTGCTCAACTGTGTTCATATTGGAAAGACTTATTTTCTCCTGGAGCACCGCGGAGGACTTTTCAAAAGATATGAGGCCCAGCGTGCTGATGGGAATGATGATTACGATTAACGAGAACAGCAATATCTTGAATTGCAGCGGAAAGAATTTTTCTCTCTTCATGGGAAAAACCTCCAATCGAATGCAAAATGTGCAATGCGAAATGCAAACACGAAATGCAAAACGCAGATTGCGGAAACTATTTCGACAGCAACTGATAAAACTCGCGGTTTTTCCGAGTCATTCTTCGATTTAAAACTATATCGCGGTGGTTGTCAAGATACTATTCGCGGGTAGAGAACAAGCTCATCGGCCCAGATTCTTCCTGCTTTGTCACATGTTCAATTTTATTCCAGCGCCAGCAAGCCCGTCGTTTTTCTCAATCCACGATACTCCGCCACTGCCTGGGGGCAGTTCACATTATAAATAGCCTCTATGTCGTCAGGATTTTTTAGTCTAAAGTCAGTTAATCCCCTTTTTTTGTACTTTCCCTCATATAGATTGAAAAAAAATTATCATCTCCTTCAAAATTTTTATATATTATATGCAATAACGTTACTTTTATAATTTCTTCACGGCTTAATAGCTTTTTTAGTAAGAAAAACTATCCGAAAGTTCATATTTTGATTTTCATGTTATCGAGCAGCGAGAGGCTCTTGGTTTTGTTATTAGTCAATGTAGCACATGAAGTTGTTCTGCATCGCCGCCATTGTGTGCGCCCGGTGAAGCACCAGCGTCTTTCCGCAGTCGGCGCAGTAGACAAGCCCGGAGAACATATTCGGCTCCTCCATGTGCTTCGGCGTCCGCCTCTTGTGCTGGCGGACGTCCTGCACGATATCCCACAGCTCCTGCGTGATCAGCGGCTCATGGACGTTCTCCACCAGAATTTGCTCCGATTCGGGATGGCGGATGAGCTTCTTGTTCTTGTAGGACAACGTCGTGGAGCGAAGCCCTGCCATATGACCGAGGTAGGTCTTGTTGTCGAGGATTCCGGTGACGGTGCTGCTGCTCCATCTGCAAGGGCTGATCGTATCCAGACTTTTATGGGACTTTCCGTGCTTTTGGTAGTAGTAGTTGGTCTGGTTCAGCACCTGCTCCTTAGCCAGCAGCCGTACGATCTGGTTCGGGCCTTTTCCCTCCGCGCAGAGGCCGAATATCCTCTTTACAACCACTGCCGCTGCCTCATCGGACACGATGCCCTTGCGGACTGTATCATCCCTTTTGCAGCCGTAGGGCGGCCTGCCGCCGAGAAGCCCGCCGCGCTCGGCCTGCGCCCGTTTCACAATGCACACCTTTTTGCTGGAGTCCTTGGCGTAGAGCTCGTTGAAATCGTTGCGCATCGGAGTGAAATCGTTGGTTTCCGAATAAAGCGAATCGACGCCGTCGTTGACCGCGATGAAGCGGACGCCCCGCTGGGGGAAGTAGATTTCCGTGTAGTAGCCCACCTGAAGATATTCACGTCCCAGCCGCGACAGATCTTTTACGATGAGCGTTTCAACCTCGCCGTTTTCAATCAGCTTCATCACGTCGTTCCACGCCGGACGGTTGAAGTTTGTGCCGGAATAACCGTCGTCGCACAGGAATTTGGTGTTGATGAAGCCGTTTTCCTGCGCATATTTTTCAAGGAGCATCCGCTGATTCTGGATGCTGTTGGAATCGCCCCTGAGTTCGTCCTCCTGACTGAGCCTGCCGTAAAGTATGTTGTATTTTTGGTTTGCCATCTTGAATTTAACCTCCTTCGTGTGAGGCAAACCGGTACGGTACCCACATCATACCGTACCGGCTTCCACAAGTCTATTGAATTCAGACGCTGTGCGATTCTTTTCCAGCTCTCGCCTCGCTCGGCGGCGCGGTACTCGCCCGGAGTCAGGCGTTTTTTTCTTTTCTGTCCTGCGTATGGCTCCAGTACGGAGAAGCCATGCGCCATGCAGATTTGGTCGTTGACCTGCCGTTGCTCCTCGATGGAGTTGGGCGACAGGTGCAGCTTCTTCCCGTCCTTGAAGCTGACCGAGTTGACTATGATATGCGAGTGGATGTTGTCGGTATCGGAGTGGGTGGCGATGACACACTCGTAATTTGGGAACAGCTTTTCGGCCAGCTCACGGGCAATCTCATTTGCCTGCCATGGCGTGATCTTCTCCTTATCCGAGAAGGAATGAACAAAATGAAAGAAGCAAACGTCAGAAGTTTTTTTGAACATCTGCTTCGTCGCCGTCATCTCAAGGTAGCTGGTGTTGGGAGTGCAGTTGACACCGCTTTCCACTCTGTCGCCATCAAAGCGCACTTTTTTATCCTGAAGCACATAAGCCAGCGTGCCAAGCATCCGTCCTGCTTTTTCACTTTTACTCGGGTAAAGGTTGCCATCACCGCACCTCCAGAATTTTTTTGAGCGCCGAGAATATATCGCCGTAAGCATCGGTGAGGCGGTCAATTTGTTCCGGGTAGACCCTGCCCATGTGAGCGAGAGTGGTCAGTTGATTCAGATTTCTTCCCTGGGCTTTCAGCTCCGGCACCAGCGCTTCCAATCCGTCTATGACGGTGATTTCCTTATTAAGAGCAGAAGTCGTGAGATAGTCGGTAACGGTTAGTTTGGCCCTTTTGGCATTGATTTTTATCTTGTTCAGATCACCGGAACTGACACGAAACGCATAGGTTTTATCCTTCTGTTTTTTCATATGGTACTCCTTTCGGCACTGGGGTGTGGGGCGCTTGCGCCCCGCTTACAGCGACCGGCGTATAGCCGGACGCTTTGCTTGCCCCTCCCAAAGGGAGGGCTTCCGTATCAAAGCCCCAGCCTACAGGGTCGACAGGGACGATGTTTGGGATATCGGAGCAAGCCCCCTTTTTATCGGCACTGTCGTCACCGTCGGCATGGTAAAGCTCAATAGGGCGTTTTCCGTTACTGCGGCGGATATCTATGGTGATACCCACATTCATGAGCGCGTCACGGTTTTGCAGGATGTGCTGGGATATTTTCTTCGGCGATATCTTCTCTCCGTTCAGAGAATACAGTGCGTCAGTCAACTCCGTCGGAGTGCCGATGAAGTGAGAGTCCAAGGCTAATGCTTGAGGCCATCCACGATGATCCCTCGATTGTCAGATTGCTGCCGTACTATCATGTGCAGGCGCTGGACGAAATGCTTTTCCTTGAATTTATGGAAATGCTCGAGCGCGGCATTCAGGTGAAGCGGTGCCGATTATGCGGTCGTTACTTCGTGCTGATTGACAAACGCAAGCGGGAATATTGTGGAAGAGAATACTCAGAGGAAAAGACCTGCCAGGAGGTTGGTCCCATGCTCCATTATGAACAGCGCCTCGAGACGGATGCCTATCTGCAGAAATTTGAGACGGAGTACAATAAAGTCTACTCCCGATTTTACAGGGCTGATGGAAAGACTGATGCTGAATTCTCCGGCAAGGATATGACACGGGATGAATTCCGGGCGTGGTCAAAGAACGCGTCACAGGCGAAAACCGATTACAGCAGGAAGCTGATAACCGGAGATGAGATGCTGAGAGTTGTGCGGAATGGAATGTAACGGTCATAATGGCGCGAAGTATCGACAGAAAGAAAAAAAGACTGCGTCTTCTGACTGAGTCTCAATTTCGGCGGCAACGGCGGTTTTTACCGGCTCGGCGGTTAAACTCTCCACCTCGGCGCTCCGCGGCTACACAACTGCACACAACGCGGTGCACGTAATAACGGTAATACTGGCTATGATTTGCATCTTCGTGTTGAAGCACCTCCTTCAACACGACACCATACCAGCAATCGCAGCCAATATCTATCTATATTTAGCAATTTTTTAGTATTCGCAACGTCACAGCTTTTCTTGTCGATTGTAAGATTTTGTTGTATACTGACGATAAATATATTAGCCATGAAGAAAGGAGGCCGCTTCATGCTCAAGGCTAAGATTCACACTCCCCACATGAATAAAAATATCGTCAGCCGTGACGAGCTGTGCTCGAAGCTGGATCAAGTCGGCCAAACCAAACTGACACTTGTGACTGCGCCCGCGGGCTACGGCAAAACCACCGCCGTACTCGACTGGTTAAGAGAGAGTCCGCTTAAATCAGCGTGGCTGTCGCTGGACGTGCAGGACAACGTGGCTGTGACATTCTGGCAATACGTCTGCGCCGCGCTGGACGTCATAGCGGATGGGATAAGCCGTGATACAGAGTACGTCTTTTCTTCGCCGGAGCTTCTTGATGCGCATATACATATCAATATCCTTATAGACAGGCTGACGGAGGCGGAACGGGACATCCTCCTTGTGCTGGACGATATGCACGTTATCACAGACCCTGCCATCATGACGGGACTAAGCTATCTCATCGACTATCTGCCTCAGAATATGCACCTTTTAATTATCAGCCGGACGGAACCGGAATTTAAGCTGGCGCGTCACAAGCTAAAATGGCAGATACAACACGTGACTGAAACGGACCTGCGCTTCACAAGGGACGGCATCTCCCGCTTTTATGAAACAAGAGGGCTATCCCTATTTGATAACGATCTCGAAAAAATAGACGATTTCACCGAGGGTTGGGTTGCCGCGATGGTCGCCGTGGCCATGTCCATGGAGAGCGGCAGGGTTGTAACCGACGCGGTGAACCACCTTGCGGTGTCAAGCCGCGACGTCTCCGAATATCTGCAAGACGAGGTCATCAGCGCGTGGGATCCCTCAAAGCGCGAATTCGCGATGAAAATCTCTGTGCTGAATATGATTTCGGAAGCCTCTTGCAACGCCGTCACCGGCAAGCAAAATACCGGCGTCCAGCTCGAAGAAATCAGCCGAAGAAACGGGTTCCTTTTCATGCTGGACGAACATGCGGGTGAATACCGTTTTCACAATCTTTTTAGAACTTTGCTGCGCAAAATGCTCGAGCAGGAAATC
>JAEWQC010000259.1 GCA_023399355.1 Bacillota bacterium
TCCATGCCCAGTGTACGACAGGAAGCAAACATCAGCAGAGGCTGGTTCAGCATTGTACAAGGTATTGTGAAAAGTATGTATTTCTTTATCCGGAACATCTAAATATGATTGGGAGAGGGAACTCCATCTTTGGATATCAGGGAAGCATTCTCACAAAGCCATCTTATTTGGAAGAGTATGTCCGGCAGGGAATCGACAGACTGGTATATGAAGCATTTTAGTTGGGGTAAAAGAACATTATGGAAAGGAATGGGTAGATAGAATACTTAAATATATCTAAATACCTATTATGAGGTGTTGAAAATGAAAATAGTTACACCGTTATCGGAATTATCTCATTTTGAATCGTTGGCCGAAGCTGGTGCAGATGAGTTATATTGCGGGTTTGTACCATATGAATGGCTCGAAACTTATAATATGACTGTTCCGATCAACAGGAGAGAATGGTTGTTGTCCGGCTGTAATATATGTAATTATAGTTCGATGCATATCTTGAAACGTATGTCTGAAGAATGGGGAATACCTGTCAAGATTACGTTGAATGCGCATTATTACCTGCCCGGACAGTATGAAATGCTGGTTGGTATTATAAAAAGGTTGATTGATATCGGATTTGACACGTTTATCATTGCAGATACGGCACTAGTGGTATACCTGCAGGAAAAAGGAATAGCATGTAAAATCCATTTGAGCGGTGAAGCCGAAGTTATGAATCATTTATGTATGGATTTTTACGATATGCCTCCAATTACACGGTTTGTTTTTCCGCGGAAGGTCACACTATCAGATATGAAGAAGTTGATTCAATTAAATGGCTCTCATAAAGAATTTGAAGCATTTTATCTAAATTCTTTCTGCCAGTATTCAGGCGGTTTTTGTAATTCCGTCCATTGCGATAAATTCCCTACAACCTGCTGGCTACCGAATTGTATGGTGCCGATAAGCGGAGAAAAAAAGGAAAGGGAAGTCCTGAAGGCATCAGTGGAAACCAGAAAGACGGAACACAAATATGGAAGCTTTGCACAGACCGGATGCGGCATCTGCCGGATAAAAGAACTGAAGGAGGCTGGCGTAGGCTTCTTGAAAGTAGTTGGCAGAGGACATAGCCTGGAAAGTTTAAATGAAGACATTTTACAAATTAAGAATATAATGAAAGTTGCAGAAAGTGAAAGTAGTGCGAAAGCGTGTTCAGATGCTTTAAGGAAAGAGTATTTTAACTTGGACTGCCCGAGTAGATGCTATTATCCGGAAGGTCTTCCATAATGGGATGGCAGCGCCGTTTTTGACAAAATGAAGCAGGTGGATTTAAAATGATAAGTATAATTATGCCGGCTTATAACCGTGAAAAAA
This sequence comes from Bacillota bacterium, assembly GCA_023399355.1. Lineage (GTDB taxonomy): Bacteria > Bacillota > Clostridia > Acetivibrionales > DTU013 > UBA1305. The sequence goes on from JAEWQC010000259.1 coordinate 1,351, forward strand.
CCATTAACAGAGCTATTGAATCGGTATGTAACCAGACCTGGCAGGACTGGGAACTACTTGTTGTTGATGATGGTTCGCAGGATCAGACCGCAAATGTTGTAAAAAAGTGGACGGAGCAAGATAAAAGGATTCAATTCTTAAAAAATGATCGAAAAAAAGGAGTGTCTGGAGCCAGAAATACGGGTCTATATTCTGCCAGAGGTGAATATATTGCTTTTCTGGATTCAGATGACATGTGGTATAACTGTCATTTAGAAGAGTGCCTAAAGGCACTGGAGTATTCTAAATATAATGTCTGTAGCGCATTATGGAGAGTTAATGCATATGGGGAAAAAGTTAATATCGGTGAAAGTGGATGGTTTGATGCTATATTTAGCGAAATGAAGGAAAGCTTGGGTGTTGACCGCACGGACAAGTACTGGGTTTTTGATGACAGATTATTTGAACATGTGGTGAAAACTAACTTTTACTGCTTTCATATAAATACAATTGTTGTGAAAAAACAGCTTTTACTTGAACTTGAAGGCTTTGATGAATCATTTACTTCAAGTGAAGATCTGGATTTGGTCTATCGTATCCTGCAAAGAGAGAATTTGGTTACGGTAAATAATTTTCACTTCATTTACTATTATGGAGAGGATAACATATACGCATTTTGCATCAGGCGAAGCGATGCATTCCAAAAGTTTATTGACGATAAGAAAACTGTAAAGCGTATTACACGCAATACAAGAAATAAAATCAGATTGCATAGAAAGACAAAGATATTGGTGGCAGAGTCCCGAACAATTAAAGAGAAAAAAGCACTTATAGACAAGTTGGATCATATGATTTACAACCGTAATATGTCCTGCGCATGGCTGAACCGGAAGGTAAATCTAGGAGTGTGTTTATATATGTTTCTGGCTTCGATGAAGTATTGGAAAAAGTATAGAAAAGAAGAAGAGGGGAAATTCTTTATCAAGGGTGAGTACCGTAAAAACAATCTACTTCTGGATTAGCAGACAGGTCAGGGGCGGACCTGTCCGAAAGTGCCTGGAAGATAAGCTGGTTAGGCAGCTAAAAGGAGGAGTTTTATGAATTGGACAATAAGGTCTTTATATCTGTGTGTGAAAGATATGGACAGAGCAATCCGGTTTTATGAGAATTTTTTTGAACAGCCGGTTATGGTAAAAGATCAGGTATATAGTATATTTGATATCAATGGATTTCGGTTAGGGCTGTTTGCGTATGAAGAAGTGAAGGAATCACATATATATGGAACCAATTGTCTCCCAAGTATTGAGGTTGAGAACCTGGATATCTTGAAAGAAGTTCTGAAAAAAGTGCATATTGTATTTCCACTCTCCCGGATAAAGGACAACTGGGTGGCAGAATTTGAAGATAGTGAGGGAAACCATCTCGAAATTACTGCACCGGTAGAGAAGGATAAGTAAGATGCAATAACAGGAAGCCTGTGCAGTGCGGAAACACCTGGAACCTTCTGCAGCCTGTGCGAAGCGGTACGTTTGCTGAATATTATTTCCGGCCGGTTAAGCCGGCTTTTATTACATATCAGAAGTATTCCAGGCAAAAGGAATCGGATAAGGGATATTTAGTATCATAAGTCTGATATATGCCTGGCATCATTTAATTTGAAACTACCATTAACAGCAGCCAATATATGTCCCCTGCTTATCCGTTATTGTCCGGTATCTTTAATTATGATCGGCATTTTACGAAGATAATCTGTAGTATATTGAATGATAGCCCCTAAATGTGGTAGATGATAAAATAAGTACGGAGAGTACCTGAAAATGGTGTATAATTTCAGTATTGTTTGTATAATGAAATGATCGGTAACCAGTGTAGAGATATCAAAGGGAAATAGGCTAAAAGGCTGGGGGAGTTTATGAAAAAGGGATTAAAAGTTTTCCTGATCATAGTTGGGGTTCTATTGGCGGGAGCCCTGATATTTGCTTTAATCAACATGAAAAGTATCCTTTTAGCCTTTGGAAGCGGGAAATTGGAGGTAAAAACCTTTGATGAAGCCCAATCTATGTTTCAACAATCCGAACTCTACACCGATACACAAGTCCGGAAGGATAAAAACGGTGATACGGAAACAATAACCGGCGCCACGAAGGACGGAGTGGTGGACTTAACAATTCAAGGCGAAGCCGATGGGAAGATTGAAAAGGTCGATGCCAAAATCCATGGAGAGATGCTTAACGATGTAGAACCAACCGATATT
>JAEWQC010000350.1 GCA_023399355.1 Bacillota bacterium
AGTTCGAAAGTGGCTCAAGACCGTTGGAAGGTGTCAGTACCAGTACTGCGGGGTTTCTTGGCTTTGCTGAAAAGGGCGCCGTTGAAGGGTTGCCTGAATTGGTTACCAATTTCGGAGATTTTCAAAGAAAATTCGGCAGCTATTTATCGGAAAATGCATTTGGGGAATACCGTTTTTTGCCTTATGCCGTAGAGCATTTCTTTATTAACGGAGGCGGAAGATGCTATGTAATGAGGGTTGCACCTTCTGATGCAAAGCCTTCCGCAAACTTTACCGATGAGACAAAGGACAAGGAAGTCCTTGCTGTTTCTGCCGGAAATCCGGGGATCTGGGGAGACAAAATAAGAGTTCTGATTACTCCTTCAACCAAAGCGAAGACTACAATAACCGCTGTATCAGGGGATGGGGCATCTACGGAATATTCCGTGAAAAGCAGCGCGGGATTCAATCCGGGTGATGTAATCATGTTCACAGATGGCAAAACAAGCGAATATGGAATTGTTAAGACCTCCCAGGATAACAAAATTACATTTGTGAATCCGTTGGCAGCCGGAGTTGCTGTTGAGGACAAACTGCCCCCCCAGAAGATATTGTCAACCTGTGAAATTACACTGCAGGTCATATACGGTGAGCAGGCGGAGATTTATGAAAATGTATCACTCAATTCATCCGCATCAAATTATGTTGAAAAAGCTATTACGCGTTCAAACCTTGTTGTTCTGAAGCATAATAAGGGAGCAGCCGAGGCGGTGCCTCCGTTCAAGGTAATTTCGGGAGTTGAGGAGTACTCTCCTGACAAGGCTGGAAACCCTGTTAAGAATGAGAAGCTCATTTCACTTTCAGGCGGAAGTGACGGAGACATAAGCGGCGTCAAGGCGGACTCGTTTACAGGTGTTGATAATGGTCCGGGAAGGCGAACGGGTATTAAAGCATTTATTGACAATGATGAAGTGAGCATACTGGCGGCACCTGGCATTACGGATGCAAATGTACAGTTGGAACTGGTGGCGCATTGTGAAAACCTTGGCAGCAGATTTGCGGTTCTTGATATTCCAAGGGATAAAAAATCAGTTGCAGATGTTCAGGTACACAGGAATATATTCGATTCTACCTATGCTGCAATGTATAATCCATGGCTTCAGGTTTTTGATGCTCTGGAGAAAAGAAATATCTTTATTCCGCCATCCGGTCCCGTAATAGGCATATACTCAAGATCAGATGTGAGCAGGGGAGTCCACAAGGCGCCTGCAAACGAAGTCGTAAGAGCATGTACGGGTCTGGATTGCCAATACAACAAGGGAGAACAGGATATTTTGAACCCCAAGGGAATCAATCTGATAAGGTATTTCACAGGCGAAGGTATTCGCGTATGGGGCGCAAGGACTTGCAGTTCAAATTCATTGTGGAAATATGTCAACGTCAGAAGGCTCTTCATATTCCTTGAAGAGTCCATAAAACGTGGAACGAACTGGGTTGTTTTCGAACCAAACGATGATAAACTCTGGGCACGAGTGCAAAGAACGATTGAGAATTTCCTGACTACCGTATGGAGAAATGGAGCGCTGATGGGCACCAGTGCGGCGGAGGCTTTCTATGTAAAAGTTGACCGCTCTACCATGTCACAGGATGATATTGATAACGGCAGGCTGATTTGCATTATTGGAGTTGCTCCCGTAAAGCCCGCAGAATTTGTAATATTCAGAATTACTCAGAAAACGGGTGAGCAACAGTAATAAATAACGAGGAACAAGATGTCCCCCACCTCTACAGAGAACCGGAACATTTTTGGCTTTCAGGCGGCGGGCACATCTCCCGCCTCGTTGAAACACTGCTGAGGTAAGAAAATTTTTCTACAACCGAAAAATTTTCTTTAGACCGAAGTGTTATAATATTTTCATTTTCGGATATGAAAGGAGAGTCAGGTACATATGGCAACGAATGCTCGTAGTGATCCGTACAGGAATTACAGGTTCAGAGTCGAAATAGAAGGTATTCAGGTTGCAGGTTTTTCAGATGTCTCGGGCTATGATATGTCAATAAATGTTGTTGAATATCGTGAAGGCAATGAGGTGATTACACCGAGAAAGCTGCCGGGCTTGAGAAAGCACAGCAATATCACTCTTAAAAAAGGCACGACCGATTCCATGGATCTGTTCAACTGGATTAAAAATGTTTCGGATGGCAAGGTTGAGAGGAAATCGGTTACGATTATCTCTATTGATGAAGAAGGCAAGGATTCCGCTACATGGCAGGTAATAAACTCATGGCCTGTCAAGTATGCCCTCTCGGAACTGAAAGGCACCGGAAACGATGTTCTTATTGAAACATTGGAGCTTGCGCACGAGGGAATGACAAGAACAAAATAGTACCAACAAATTAAAAGGTTTGGGAAAGGGAGATGTTATACTTTCTTTCTCATACCTTTTATTAACATTTTAATATTGGAGGTCTTAAGATGGCTTTTCAGACGGAATATGAGTTCACACTGCCAAAAGGATATGTGGATGAAAACGGAGATTTACATAAGAGGGGAACAATGCGTCTTGCGACGGCAGCCGATGAAATACTGCCGATGCGTGATCCCAGAGTTCAGCAGAATCCCGGTTATCTGACGGTTATTATGCTGGCCAGGGTGGTTACGAAGCTTGGCGATTTGAGAATGGTAGATACGCAGGCAATAGAAAAAATGTTTACCACGGATTTCAACTATCTGCAAAGCTTTTACAGGGAGATTAATGAAATCGAAAAACCAAGAATCAATGCAGTCTGCCCCGAATGCGGCAAGAACATAGAGGTGGAAGTCAGTCTCGTGGGGGAGTAGATAGGGGAATGGCAGGATACCCTGTTGAAAATATTAATGAAGAAGTGGCCTACATCGCATACCATTTCCACTGGTCTCATGATGAAATCATGGCTATGGAGCATAAGGACAGGAGAAGATGGTGTGAAGAAATCACCAAAATAAATAAAAAATTCAACGAAGAGCAGGAAAATGTTTTTGACGTTTTTAAGAAGGGATGATGCGCAATAGCACCGAAAAGAAATGACCCGGCAGGAAGTTCCTGCTTTAAAGTAGCTGTCGGACATGTTGAAATCGGCGGTTTTTCAGAAGTGAAAGGGCTTGAGATCGAGACCGAGGTGGAGGAGTACCGAGAAGGCGGTGTAAATGATTTTGTACACAGCTTTGTAAAGTCTGTCAAGTATCCCAGGCTTATTTTAAAGAACGGTGTTATGGATTCGAGTACCCTTTGGTACTGGTACGAAAATTATGCAAACGGAAATGCAAAGAAACTCGATGGGACTATTGTGCTATACAATCAGAAGGGCGAAGTGGTATGTACGTGGAGCTTTGTCAAGGCATTCCCTGTAAAATGGGTCGGTCCCGAATTGAAAGCTCTTTCGGGGGAGGTCGCGATTGAGTCTCTTGAGTTGATACACAGTGGACTTACCGTCGAATTCAGCAAGTAACGTTTCATATAAAATTCAGGTGGCATTGGATGATTTCAAAGAATAAATTGAAGCCGAAGGTACGTATAACTAAAAAAGATACTCCAAATCTTGCTGAATATACCATGAAGAAGTATTTGTTCTTCAGGCTTCCTTATTTCGGGTATATGGAGCTTGTTTTCAGGGAAGGCAAAAAAACCGGTATGCCTGTCCAGGAACAGGTACGCCTCAATCAGACGATTTCAAATATCCAGCTCCAGTTGAACCTCCTGAACAACAGGGAGCCTTTGATTTCCATAACAAAAGAGACTGTAATCATTTATTTGGAAAGACTGCTGAAAAACATATTCTATATTGCCATCAATAACAGCAGGTCTCTTTTTGACTCGTTGGAAAAAGTAAATCTGAACGAAACAAGCAGGCGTATGCTTGTAAACCAGTTGAGCAATTACCGGTATGAGCTTGAACCGCTTCTTTTGACAATGCTTGAGGCTGCAACACAGCAAAATCGCTACAATCATTATTCAGGGCTTGTAAAAGGAATTCAGCCGGACAAGCCGGAAATAAAGCAAAATTTGGGGAGTAAACATCACGGGGATTATTTTCGGAAAGAGATAAAATTCCTGCAGAAACCGGCAATGAATCAGACTTCCGGTCTGCCGGTCAGGGACGCGGTTTTCAAGCAGGTGCTTTTACTGCTCAGGCATATCGGACCTAATACACCGGGGATGAGTGAGAACAAGTCCAAAATGGAAATGGAAATTTCAAAGCTGATCGAGTCTTTTTCCATACAAAGCAGCAAACTGAAGTTCGGTGGAAATACAAAAGCGAATAGTAGCCTCGCGGAAGAAAGGTCTGCAAATAAACATGTTCTGAAGTCGTCTTTACAAAGCAGCTACAGGGCAATAAAAAACCTTGTCGGCTACGCTTATTTAAATAGCAATATAAGCCGGCAGGCTTATGAAATGCTTCATTTTTTACTGGTAGCTGCATATGGCGGCAGTAATGCCGTAAATGCCATAAATGCCGTAAATTCTGTGAATACTGTGAATACTGCAGTTGCCATAATGAAGGATGGAACAGTCAACAGCTATTTTTCAAGCCTTTTGTCAAACCTGAAGTTCAATGTTGTTCAGCACAACTTTTTTAATGCATTGACAAGGTCAGGCAGATTGGTTGATAAACGGGTGATCAATGATTTTGAATGGTCGAACTACACCTTGAGCCGTTCTCTGAACAATGCGTTGAAAGCATACAGCATTAACAGGCTTGATTCGGTTTATAATGCGGTGGTATCGATCCTGCAGCACTGGATGACTGCTGAAAAAGGGCTGGAAATGTATTTTGACAAGTCAAGGTTTTACAAGGATTTTGTCAATTATCTCGAGAGTGGTATCGACAATGAATTTTTACAGCGGGGTGAAGAGACGGCAAATGTAGCGGAGTTAAAGGAATATGAGATGGAACGCATTGTAGACAAGTTGGTCGATAAGAGTTTTTCCGGCATTGAACTGAAACCGTATCACCACTTGACCAATATCAAGCTGAAGGAATATCTCAGGTTTGGAACCCCGGAGGGCAGGGAAAGACTCAGGGAGTATATGGACAGGAAGCAGGAGAGAGTGGGCAGAAATACATTCAAGTATCTGTTTTTGTCTGACAGGAGTTATTCGGATTTTATAAACAGGTACATGAATATGGTAATGGACGAAAATGCTTTCAAGGGGGAAGCCGGAATCGGATGGATTGAATTTTTAAAGAATATTGTGAGTGTCAAAGTATTGAAAACGGACAGGGAAATAAACCGTAGCATGTTGGATCATATTTATAAGAACAATGTCATCAGAAAGAATTTCAAGCAGGCCGGAGAGGACAGAAGGATTTTCAAGAGCGGTACGGTTGTGATGGAATTGAAACGGGAAAAGGGCACGGAAGGGCACGGGGACAAAGCTGCAATGCCAAATGTCATTCAAAAGACAGAGCAAACCGTCATAAATGTTGAAAAGCCTGCAAAGATCTTCGGTGCCCAGGCTGGCAACATAGATATGGACAGGCTTGCGGACAGGGTATATCTGGAGATAGAAAAAAAGATAAGGAATGAAAGACAGCTATTGGGATTGTAAATGACGGAGGATGATTTTAATGCCTAAAAAAGCAATGATCAAGGTGATAAATGGCACCAAAAAAAATAAGACGATCAATGTGTTGTTTTATCCCAATGAATACTCCATGGACACGAGCAATACTTTCGCCTCTACAACGGTTACCGGATTGTCCCAACCCATTATTCAGTTTATCAGCGGGGCGGCAACAACGCTTTCAATGGAACTCTTTTTTGATACCACCACAAAGGAGGATGGGCAGAAGGATTTTAAGGATGTAAGGGATTTTACCAGCGAAGTATCGGCACTTGCAAATGTGGACAGCGAGCTGCATGCACCTCCGGTCTGTGAATTTATATGGGGGGCGCCGGGAAACGGAGCGCAGTCCTTTAAAGGCGTGCTGGAAAAGGTCACGCAGAAATTCACCATGTTCTCCAGTTCGGGAAAACCAATACGTGCAAGGCTGAATGTTACATTCAAGTCTGTTAAGAACATTACCCAGCAGTTTGCGGAAATTCCGAGGAACTCGCCCGACCGGACCAAACAGAAAATGCTGAAACAGGGGGAGCATTTATGGATGTTCGCCGAGGAAGAATATCAGAACGCGGGATTATGGCGGGAAATTGCAAACGCAAACAATATAGATAACCCGAGAATTCTTCAGCATGGAAAGCCTCTGATGGTTCCGCGCCTGAAATAATATAGTTGCCCCTCTATCCAGAGGGATGGGGAGTTGAACAGAAAAATTGGCTGAATTTACTTTTGAAGATCTTGAATCAAAATATCAGAATTTTTATGCACCTGCATTTGAAATAAAAATTAACGGTCAGAATCTGGTTAAAAATCAGGGAATGGCTGTAACAGGATTCAAACTGGTTACGAAGGTTACGGAGCCCGATACGCTGAGCTTTGGCGTTGCCAATGCATACGACATGCAAAGCGGAGAAATGCATTGGCTGGAGGATTTCCTTTATATCGGCAGGTCGGTGGATGCAAGCGTGGGATATATCAGCACTTTCACCAGATTGTTCAAGGGATTTGTAAAGTCGGTTAATGTAGATTATCCTTCGGGCGGAGCGCCTACTGTCAGGGTGGAATGCATAAGCTATTCCTTTTTAATGACAAGGGCAACGTATTTTAAAATATGGCATGACAAGAAATACAGCGATGTGGTAACTGAAATAGCCGGCAAATATTCTTCCTACATAAAAAGTTCAGTGGTGGATGCTACCGCAACACAGCTTGTTTCCATTGTACATAACAATACAAACGATTTTGTTTTCTTAAGGTGGGTGGCGGAACAAATAAATTATGACTTTTATGTCAGGGAAGATACGCTCTATTTTAAAAAAGCACTTAAGGATAAGAGTGCGGTTACCGCTCTTAAATGGGGGAAATCCCTGAGAAGCTTCAGCCCTGTCATAGACTTGGGTGGACAGGTGCCGAAGGTTACGGTTAATGCATGGGATGCGAAAAATGACAAGGCAATATCTGTTACTGTTTCTGCTGTGGAAAAAATTGAAGGCTCGGGCAAATCCGGGACGGAGATTCTACAATCCCTTTTGGGAAGCACTGCTGCAATAGAAAAAAATTCGACGATTGCAATGACGGAGGCAGAAGCGAAAATTGAAGCCGCAGCAGTGCTGAACAGGGCGTCAATGAAACTTGTTGCCGGCTCGGGAGATACAATAGGAATACCGGAGATCCGGGCAGGAAAGTACATCCAGATTGAAGGTGTCGGAGCAAAGCTGAGCGGTTTGTACTTTATTAAAACTGCAACACATACCATTGGAGATTCGGGTTATATCACCGGCTTTGAATTGGAGAGGAATGCCATATGAGTATATTCGAGAGCATTGGGAGTCCGGGTGGGATGGAAAGCCAGAGGATATACGGGATACTGGTCGGTGTTGTCACAAACAACAAAGACCCTGAAAAACTTGGAAGGGTAAAAGTCAAGCTTCAATTGAGGGAATCCGAGAATGAGACCGAATGGGCAAGGATTGCCACACTTATGGCCGGAAAGGAAATGGGAAGCTTTTTTCTGCCAGAAGTAGGTGATGAAGTTCTTGTGGCATTTAATGACGGGGAGGTGGCAAAACCTTATGTAATCGGTGCTTTGTGGAATATGGCCGATAAACCGCCGCTTACCAATGAAGATGGAAAGAATAATTTGCGGAAAATAAAATCAAGGAGTGGAAATGAAGTAATTTTTAATGACGAAGCAGGCAAGGAAAGCATCACGATAAAAACCAAGGCAGGACAAACCTTAAGCATGGAGGATGCAAACAGCGGTAAAATCGAAATAAAAGATAAAAGCGGGAACAACATGCTCACGATTGACGGACAGAATAATCAGGTTGATATCAAAGCAAATATGAAGCTGAATATTACATCGCAGTCCTGTAAAATCAATATTGATTCCACTCAGAATGCGATTACGATAGAAAGCCCCATGCAGATAAAAATAAAAGCCCAGATGCTTGATATTGAAGCAGGAGCCAATATGAATATCAAATCTGGAGGAATGCTCACGATAAAAGGTGCGATGGTGAAAATCAATTAGGTAAAGTTGACTTTGAGAGGCTGGTTTTATATGGCAAATGAGTTTCTGGGAAGAGGCTGGAAATTCCCTGTAAAGGTGGATTCAAAGACGGGAAGGGTCATGACTTCCGAATATGAAGAGGACATTTCAGAGGCAATAAGAATTATCATTGGTACCTCAAAAGGCGAGCGTGTCATGCGTGCAAATTTTGGGTGTGACATTAAAAAATTTGTGTTTGACATGACGGATGATTCAACCCTGCGATTGATGGAATCAAGCATACACGAGAGTATTGTGCTGTGGGAGCCCCGCGTTGAGGATATAGAAGTCAGCGCAGAGGTGAATAAGGAAACACCGGGTAAGGTGGATATCAATATCAGCTATGTGGTCAGAGCGACGAATAATCTATTTAACCTGGTTTATCCGTTCTATATGGATGAAGGAAACAGATAATATTGTGTTGGGAGGGGGAGAGCGGATTGCTTCCATTACTGGATACCAGAGATTTAAATCAGCTTGAGAAAAAAGTGAGGGAGTTGTATCCGCACTATACGCCTGAGTGGAGATTTTCACCGGAGAATCCCGATCCGGGTACAGCGCTTTTTTATATTTTTGCACAAATGGTTCTCGATACCATCAAGCGTTTCAATCAGGTTCCGGTTAAAAACCTTATTGCATTTTTAAATATGCTCGATATCATTAATATCGCTTCGCGACCTGCCTCTGCTTATGTAACGTTTCTATTGAGTTCGGGCATAAGGGAACCGGTATTTGTTCCGGCGGGAACCCGGATTTCTGCAAGGGTTGAAGGAGAAAAAGAGCCTGTGCTGTTTGAGACGCAGGATACTTTTCTTGCAACACCCGCCATGCCTGTAGAAGCATATAATGTATGTGCTTCGAAGGATGCCATAATCAGGCTTGCGCCGATGCTCTCCGGCTTGAACGAAAAAAAGGAGCGGAGCAGGGTGAAGTTTTTCGATTTTGCAGGAGAGGACAATATTCAGCAGCATAGTCTTTATATCGGTCATTCGGAGCTTTTCAACATTTCAAGTTCGGCTTTGATCAAATTGGAATTTAAAAACGCCGAGTTGAGGTATAAAGAACAATCAATTTGTCAGAGGCTGGCGGATGGGAATTTTACACAATGGATGTATTTTGGCGAAAACAGTGATGGAGCAGGACAGTGGTATGACTTTGACAATGTGTATTATGAAAATGGCGGGGTTGTTTTAAAGAAAACAAAATATATTCAAATTAAGGAATCGGATTTCAACGAACAGAAGTGCAGATGGCTGAAGTGCAGTCTGAAATCCGGATTTTGCACGGAAGTTGATAATATTGAAGTCAATGATATTCTTGCAGGAGCGGAGTTCCTTGATTGTGAGAGGCGTGGAGGACTGGAACCCGATATGCTGCTGCACAACGACATTGAGTCGGACAAAAAAGGGTTTTATCCATTTGGTGAAAACTTTGCAGTTTATGACCTGTTTTATATTGCCTGCAAGGAGGCTTTTTCAAAGAAGGACGCCAATATAACCATAGAATTTGATTTGGGCTATATAATCAACAGGCTTACTCCCGAGGTGAAGAAGGAAATCAAATGGAAAATGATTATGAAGGAGTCGGATCTGAGGGAACCGCCGCCTCCTCCTGAAATATATATTTCAAATGTCATTTGGGAGTATTGGAATGGTAACGGCTGGGTAAGGCTGTTTGCACAGAAGGAATATGAAGAGCTTTTTGCATGCGAGAGCGGTTCAAGCCATAAGACAATCAGGTTCAAGTGCCCCGGGGACATTAGTGAGAACTTTGTCAATAATCAGGTTAGCTGCTGGATTCGTGCGCGCGTAATAAATATCAGGAATCTTTATACAAATGACATGGTTTACCGATCACCGTGGATTGAAAACCTTCATGTTAAATATGACTGTAATGATGCGAAATGCCGTATTGAAAAGTGCCTTACCTACAACAATTTGAAGTGGGAAAGCAAGAAACCCGGGCAAAAAATTAAAAATGGTTTTTTCAGAATTTTTAAAGGGATTGACTGTGATTTTCCCGCGGTATATATCGGTTTTAATTATGCTCCTTTAAAGGGTCCCATAAGCATGTTCTTTTCAATAGAGCAGCAGGAAAACTTATACCGGCAGAATGTACAGATTGAGTGGGAATATCTAAGACAAAATGGCAGCTTGGTTGAATGGGCGGTATTGAAGGTATCCGACGGCACAAAAAATTTGACCGGAAGCGGTATCATTACTTTTATCGGGCAGAATGACTTTGTCGAAAATGAAATTTTCGGGAATAAACTTTTTTGGATCAGAGCTTTAAATAAGGACAGCAAATTCGCGGATGCGGATAAAAACCTTATATATCCTGTTGTCAAGGGCTTGCTTATGAATACGGTACATGCTGTACAACAGGAAACCATCAGGGAAGAGATGCTTGAGAGCGTGAGCAATATGTCCAATATGGAGTATACGCTTTCAAAATACCCTGTCATATCTGAAGAGTTATGGGTTGATGAAGCGTCGGTTTTGTCGCTGGAAGAGAGGAAAGCCATTACGGGAGGCATGAATGGCCCGGTTGAAGAAATCAGGGACGAACTGGGGAATACAAAGGAATTTTGGGTGAAATGGCAGGCTGTCGATGATTTTATCGAATCCGGGGCAGACAGCAGGCATTTTATTATTGAACGTACTTCCGGCAAAATCAGGTTTGGTGACGGAAAATACGGAAAAGTACCTCCGGCAGATCAGGCATGCAATATGAAGGTGAGTTATAAGATCGGCGGAGGAGTAAAAGGGAATGTCCATGCATATGAGATAAACACATTGCAGAACTCCATCGCTTTCATCGACGGGGTATTTAACCCTGAACCGTCAGGCGGCGGATGTGACATTGAGACAGTGGAAGATGCTTTAGTCCGTGGTCCGCAGGTAATCAAGCACAGAAACCGGGCTGTTTCGAAGAGCGATTTTGAATGGCTGGCAAGAGAAGCGTCGCACAACATTGCAAGAGTGCGGTGCTTGTCGAACTTTAGCATAAACGGCATCAGGGAACCGGGCAGTATAACCCTTGTGATATTTGCAAAAAACAGTAATCATTCATCGGTTCATTTCCCGGAATTGAAAGCCCAGGTTGAGAGCTATATTTATGAAAGATGCGCCAATATCATTACGTTTCCGAATAAAATAAACGTCATGGAGCCTGTACGTGTGGAGATTTCCGTTCATGCCGTCCTGGTGGCGGCCGAACCGGATAAGCTGATTTCTGCTGAAAGGGAAGCGGTAAAAAAGCTCAATAAATTTCTTGATCCTCTTGGAGGAAATTATGAAGGAAATGGTTGGAAAATTGCAGAGTATCCGCATGCATCCATGTTCTACACACTTTTAAAATCGATACAGGGTGTAGCTTATGTGGACAAGGTCTCTTTGGCTGTATGCATCATAAAAGATGGCATACGGGAGGATAAATCCCCTGAAATTCTTGAAGATCTGCCTTACGGCATGATTTTAAACGGAAAACACAGGGTGGTTGCAAGAATGCCGCAGTAAACTGAAAAAGAAAGGAGGCGGATGGTATGCTGCCATTGCCGGATCTGGACGACAGAACGTTTAAACAGATTATTGAAGATTCCGGGAAAATGATTCCAAGGTTTATCAAAGAATGGACTGATGAAAATTATCATGACCCTGGCATCACATTGATTGAATTATTTGCATGGCTTTCCGAAATGCAAAATTATTACCTGAACCGTGTTACCGGGAAGAATGAATTGAAATTCCTGAAATTATTGGGAGTGCGTCCTGAAGAGCAGGTTTCAGCAAAGGCGGATGTTACTTTTGAGGTGAGCGGGAAGGGATTCCTGCTTCCGAGAGGTACCGGAGTTTCCGCCGGAGAGCGATGTTTTGAGACTGACGAGGCTGTCCTGCTGACACCGGTAAAAATAGAAAAGATCATATCGTATTCGGACGGTATTTACATGGATTATTCTCCCATAAATGATTCGCAGGGGACTACATTCTATCCTTTCGGTAAAAGGGTGAAAGCAGGCAGCGCGCTGTATGTGGGCTTTGACAATAAATTCGAGGCAAAAGAGGAATTCTGCATCACTTTTGACATATACGAAGATTATCCTGTGGGGTGCAGCAGACCTGAAGGGTGGGAAAAAGTTTTCAACCCTCCTGCGGATGTTTCCTGGGAATTCCGATGTATTGACGGACAGGAGGGGAAATCAGGCTGGAAGCCTGTCCGCATTATACAGGACAGCACTGTCAATATGTGCTTCGGAGGGAAGCTGAAATTTGAACTACCTGCTGAAATGGCTTCTTACAAGCTTAATGAGGAGCAAAGTAAAGAAAGATACTGGATTCGGTGCATGGTGAAACGGGGAGGATATGAAAACGCTCCGAGACTTAAAAATATAAAGCTGAATACCGTACTTGCCGTACAGAGGCAAACCTTTGTGGAATACAGGGACTTTTCCGGCGACGGCGAGCCCGTACAGGTGGTTGAAGCAGAAGGCTACTTGCCATATTACGGGACATGCCGCGTGCAGGTCAAAAACGAAAGCGGTTCCTGGATGGATTGGAATGAGACGGAGGATTTGTCGGAGGCTTCCTCTGAAGAATGCTGCTACATGCTGAAAAAGAATGCTGCCAGGAAGACTGCTGTTATTATGTTCGGTGATGGAAATAACGGGAGGATGCCGGTGAAGGGTGACTGTAACATCCGGGTGATTTCCTGGCTGCCATCGTTTGAAAAATATTTTTCCGCAGGATCGGGAACAGGACTGCCGAATCAATTTATTATGCTGGATGGGCTTTCAAAAAGCTTTCCTGTTATTAAAGAAACATTCATGCTTCAAGTCGGCATCAGAAGTAAGGAAATGAACGATTTCATCTGGGAGGACTGGCAAAGGGCAGACGATTTTGATTCGTCAAAGAATTCCGACAGACACTATATGATTGACTCTGACAGTGCAGGTATCCTTTTTGGCAATAATGAAAAAGGCATTGCACCTGAAAAATCCGAAAAAATAAATATAAGAATCATTTCCTGTCAGGCCGGCGGTGGAGAAAAAGGAAATGTCAACAGGAATGAAATAAATATTGTTACTACCGAAATTGATGAAGCATTAAAGGTGTTAAACCACGCAGCTGCGACAGGCGGAAAAGAAAAAGAAACCATTGACGATGCAAAAAGGAAGGTCAGACGGCAGTTGAAAAAGCAGAGCAGGGCCGTTACCTGTCAGGATTATGAGGAAATCGTCCGGAACACTCCTGGACTAAGGGTTGCAAGAGCAAAAGCAATACCGCTTTATGAAAAGGGTCTGAAAAACTATCCCGACAGTACGGTACCTGCAAAGGTTACCGTCGTCGTACTGCCGTATAGTGAAGAAGAGAATCCGGTGCCGGGCAGGGGCTTTTTGGATACTGTAAAAAATCATTTGGAAGGGTACAGGCTGATCACTACGGAAATTGATGTAATTCCGCCTGAATATATAAAAATAACAGTGCACGTAACAGTTGTGGTTGCGCCGCATGTAAAGCTGGAACCGCACAAAATAGAAGAGGTGCTTTATGGGCTGATCGACCCTGTAAATAACAGTGATGTTTCCAAGGGGTGGGAATTTGGAAGGACAGTCTACAAGGGTGATATTTACAGTGAAATAAGCAAATTGCAGGGAGTGGAATACATAAAAGACCTTTGGATCAGCGCGGAAGGCGAAGGTATACGCAAGGACGCAAGCGGAGACATCTATATTCCACCTTACGGACTCGTATATTCAGACAGGCACCAGATAGAAACAGTAAGCAGGATGGATATATAGTCCGTTTAAGAGGTGGTTATTTGGAGACATTAAGTTTTTTTTCATTCAATAAAAAAAGTGACTGGCAAAAGGGATGGGCTTTTAACCTGAAAATAACCGACCGTGGACTTCAGCTTGTGAATACGGCCGCTGCAGGCCATGGGAAAGCTTTGGACAAGGATTATTCCAAACACATACACGGGGTGTATTTTACAAAATCCATAGACAGCATGAAAAGCGAAATGATATGGCATAAGCTCATAGTTGAATCAAATGTGCCGGAAGACACGGAGATCAGGATTTCTTTTTTTGCTTCCGACACAAGGATCATTAACATGAAAGGGATATCAACGCTGGAGGATGAGTATGAGGATATCGATGATTACATAGAAGCTGATGACATGGAACCTGAAAAAAAGTTAATGGGGTTGGATCTTCTTTGGAAGGAGTGGCTTAAGGCTAATGCCCGGGCACAGATGATCAATCCGGTGGATGCGTTGTTTCAGAATGCGAAGGGGAGATATCTTTGGCTGAGAATTGAAGTGACGGGTAATGAAAAAAGAGACACTTTAATTAAAAAGCTCCGGGTATATTACCCAAGGACATCCTATCTGAGCTATCTCCCGGCGGTATACCAGAGCGAGCCTGAGAGCAGGGATTTTTTGGAGCGGTTTCTCTCTATTTTTGCAACGATATTTCTGGAGATGGAAGAGCAGATTGATCAAGTGGCAGGTTACTTCGACATTGATTCGAATTCCGGTGAATACTTGAAATGGATAGCAGGCTGGCTGGCAATTGCGTCTGATGACAGTTGGGAGGAGGAGAACTTCCGCAGGTTTGTAAAATTGGCGCCGGGTATTTATAAAAAGCGCGGCACGAAAGAAGCAATTGAAAAAATAGTAGAAATATATACAGGTACCAAGCCCTATATCATTGAATATTTCAATATTAAGCAGATTGAAAACGAACCCGTTTTTAAGGAATTGCTGCCAGGATTGTATGAAATGGAACCGTACACCTTCTGTGTACTTGTGGATGCAAGAGCGCTACCTACCGTTCAGAAACAGGTGGCGCTGCAAAAGATCCTTGATGAAGAAAAACCTGCATTTACAGAAGCAAAACTGGTTTTGCTGCAGCCATGGCTATACCTGGATATGCATACTTATCTCGGCATAAACACCTATCTGTCGGGTTTCACTTCAATGAGACTCGATCCCGGAAAATCAGTACTTTACAACAATGTACTTGTCGATGAGAAGGATAAGGAAAACAGGGAAAACGAGGAAAACAAGGAAAACAGGGAAAACGAGGAAAACGAGGAAAACGAGG